>DASYHX010000601.1:0-5866 GCA_035998065.1 Pseudorhizobium sp. | reverse complement strand
ATCAGGCCCAGGATCCGTTGATACTCGTCCGGCTTCAGGCCGTGAGCGGCAACGAGTTCCGGCGTGATCGCGATACTGTTTGGAATGTTCATGATCTTCTCTGGCTGAGGTCGGCGTGTGGCCGTCTCTTTACCCCAAGGGGGCAAGAGGCGCGACAGGAAAATTCCTGCTAGACGTGTGGACAATCTCCGCCGTGCAAGGTGCCGACGATGCTACCTTAGACGAAACAGTCTTCAGCGATCAGCCACCACCCGTCGATTCGGCCAGCGGAGAAGGTTTGGTCTGAGACAAATGAGGAAGCGGCGCGCCGGCGAGCCGCGTCAGCAGCCAGCGTTTCCTGCTGCCCACTTCAGGACGTCTAGCCTAATGCGTTCTCCAGCGGCGCCCTCCATCAGAGGCCCGAAGGCATCGAGCTTTGCCGGATTCCCCTCCGCCTGCACCACGAGGGCCGGGAGAGCCTCTGGCCTATGCCGCGGCACTGCCAGGATACGAGGACGACCGGAAAACGAGTTGAGCTCAGGGGCCAGACGATAGTCGGAGAACATGAGATCGCCGGACTTGAACCAGCAGGTGTTGGCGTTCAGCGCTACCCGTTCCATCGTGGGAAGCGCTCCACGGTTCGGGCCAGGAGCAGCCGGCTTCCCCGCCTGGCACCCGGCGACGAGGAGCGGTGCCGCAACAACCGCCAACAAGCCGCGAAGGAAGGGTGACATCATAGCGAAAGTCCCGGTGTACGAGCGAGTTTGTGGACGGCTTGATCCTGGGGCCAAGTCAAGCAGCCACAGCATCCAGAGCCGATGCGAAGATCCCGCGCCCGTCGGTTCCCCCATGGGCGGCCTCGATCAGGTTTTCCGGATGCGGCATCATGCCGAGGACGTTGCCCCTGGCGTTGATGACGCCGGCAATGTCGCTCAGGGAGCCGTTAGGATTGGTCCCTGCGGCATAACGGAAAACGATCTGCCGGTTATCTTCCAGTGACTTGAACGTCTCGTCGTCGACGAAATAGTTGCCGTCGTGATGGGCGACCGGGCAACGGATGACCTCTCCTTCGGTGTAGGAGCGGGTGAAGGCTGTATCTGCATTGACGACCTCCAAAAGCACTTCCTTGCAGACGAAGCGCAGCGAGGTGTTACGCATCAGGACGCCGGGGAGGAGGCCTGCCTCGACGAGGATTTGAAAGCCGTTGCAGACACCCAGAACCTTGACGCCCTGTTCTGCCTTTGCCCGGATCGCGTTCATCACGGGCATCCGTGCAGCAATCGCACCGCAACGAAGATAGTCGCCATAGGAGAACCCGCCGGGGATGACGATTAGGTCGACGTCGGGAATTTCGGTTTCCGTTTGCCAGACAGTCACCGGTGCATGGCCGGAAATTTTGGTGAGGGCATCGACCATGTCGCGGTCACGATTGAGGCCGGGAAGCTGAACGACTGCGGATTTCATGGGTGTGGTTCAAACCTTGCTTGCGCGTCCTGAAGCTCGCGGAGCTCAAGACGAGTTTTGATTCGGTCTAGACGCTGATCCACGCGATCAAGACGCGTGTAGATCTGGTGGGTGTCCATCTGCTATGCGGCGACGCTGCCGAGAAGGCTGCTTAGCTCAGTCTTGGTGCTCGTCACGTCGAACTTCAGTGAGGCGATGTCGCTCTGCATCTTTTTCAGAAGCTCGTACATCCGCTCGCTCGTGACTTCGGTCACTGCAACTCTCCGAGGCCCTCAGTCGATGGCGATACTATAGTTCTCAATTACCGTGTTCGCCAGAAGCTTCTCGCACATCGCCTTGATGTCAGCCTCCGCCTTGGTGCGGTCGCTTCCCGTCATCTCGAGGTCGAAGACCTTACCCTGGCGGACGTGGCCAACGCCATCGAAGCCGAGGCTGGAGAGCGCGCCCTCAATGGCCTTGCCCTGAGGATCCAGAACGCCGTTCTTCAGCGTCACCGTTACCCGTGCCTTCATCACTTAGGTCCCCTGTTTGTTACTTCACCAGCACCGGGCCCGTGCCGCGGATCGGTTCGTTTTCGTTGATGATCCCGAGCCGGCGCGCGACCTCGGAATAGGCCTCTACCAGCCCCCCCATGTCACGGCGGAAGCGGTCCTTGTCCATCTTTTCGTTGGTTTCGATGTCCCAGAGGCGGCAACTATCCGGCGAAATCTCGTCGGCCAGTATGATGCGCATCATGTCACCCTCATAGAGGCGACCGCATTCGATCTTGAAATCGACCAACTGGATGCCGACGCCAAGGAAGAGCCCGGAGAGGAAGTCATTGACGCGGATGGCAAGGGCCATGATGTCGTCTAGCTCGGCCGGGTTGGCCCACCCGAAGGCCGTGATGTGCTCTTCGGAAACCATCGGATCGTTGAGTTGGTCCGACTTGTAGTAGAACTCGATGATGGATCGCGGGAGAACGGTGCCCTCCTCAATCCCCAGACGGGTCGACAGCGAGCCGGCGGCGACATTGCGGACAACAACCTCAAGCGGGATCATCTCCACTTCCTTGATCAGTTGCTCGCGCATGTTAAGGCGACGGATGAAATGCGTCGGGATACCGATCTTGTTGAGGTGCGTGAAGACGTATTCGGAGATACGATTGTTCAACACGCCCTTGCCGTCGATGATGTCGTGCTTCTTCTTGTTGAAGGCGGTGGCGTCATCCTTGAAGAACTGGATAAGCGTGCCGGGCTCGGGACCTTCGTACAGGATCTTTGCCTTGCCCTCGTAAATACGGCGGCGACGGTTCATGTCAAAATGTCTCGTTGTTGGCGCCTCGTTGGCGCAGTGGAATATCGCTTGTGCGGTCCCTTAACGGAAAAGAACTGAATTCACAATGACGGCACCTCTTCTCCCTCACACGTGCCTGCCGCTGGATTTGGGCCATGGCGGATACGTAGGGTTAGGGATAGGCAGTGGGAGAAAGCACCTGCCTCCCGCTGCCGCCAAATCCGGTGATGGACGGCGATTGCGTCACCATTTCGACAGTCGACGATGCGACCGGTACTTGATGTAGCGCATTGCATCTTTCAGCCCATTTTGGTTTATGATCGCTTCCATAACCGATAGCGGGAGATCAGATAATGACCAGCATGAACGATCGCGAGCGCGCCTTTGAGAACAGGTACGCGCTTGACGAAGAGCAGAAGTTCAAGGCGATCGTACGCCGCAACAAGGCGCTGGGGCGTTGGGCTGCAGAGTTGCTCGGACGTGAGCCGGAAGCCTATGCCGCGGAAGTGGTCGAGGCGGATTTCCAGGAGGCCGGGGACGAGGATGTGTTCCGAAAGCTGCGTGCAGACCTAGATGCAGGCGGCGTCTCTGTTTCCGATGAGGAAATCCGGCAGAAGATGTTTGCTTACTTGCAAGACGCGGTAGCGGAACTCGCCCGCTAACTTAAGATATACGACATAAGGAAAGCCCGTCCCTTGGGTACGGGCCTTCCTGCTATACGACGGCGTCACGGCTGAAGGCGCGCCAGGAACTGCGCGAAGACCATCGTGCCCTCCGGCCAGGGCCCGAATCCCGCCTCGGCATTGATATGGCCGGCTTCGCCGGCGTCGATCAGCGGAGATCCCCAAGCATTGGCAATCTCATCTGCGTGCTCGAACGAGCCAAACGGGTCATTGCGGCTTGCAATCGTCAGCGTCGGGAAGGGCAGGGGATCTCGGGGATAGGGTCCAAAACTCATCAGATGGCGGGGGCGGATCGCGGGATTGTCTACCTCCGGAGGCGCGACGAAGAAGGCACCGGCAATCTGCCTTTGGAATGAAGGGATCGCATGGATTGCTGAGGGTATCCCAAGGGAATGGGCGACCAGCACGACCGGCCGCGTCGAGGCATTGACCTCTTCTGCCACGCGCGCCACCCAGTCTTCGCGCACCGGCTTGGACCATTCGGCCTGCTCGACGCGGCGTGCGGAGGAGAGCTTTGCCTCCCAACGGCTCTGCCAGTGGTCCGGTCCCGAGTTGGTGTACCCTGGGATGATGAGAATATCGGCTTCGGATGCTTTCATAGCCGCGATTTCGGAAATCGGTCTCACGAAGTCAAGGATAAGGCGACAGGGAGTGCATAATTTGATAGACTTTCAGCCAGGTCGGCAGGGCCCCTGTGCCAGCACCGTGCCCACCGCCTCAAACAGACTAAACCATGTGCAAAGCGGCTTGGCCGCCGCTGCAATGCCGGTTCTGTTTCTTTCGCATTGACGCATTGCGGCCTGCCCGAGAGGAGAGAGTGCAATGGCAGGATTTCATGTCATGGCTGGAGGAGAAGGTGTTCTCGTCCGCCCCGCCATTCGTAAGATCAACGTTGCAGACGTTTTCGAGGCGGTGCGACTTGGCCTCGCGGACTTCAACCGAAAACCGTCACACTACGCTTTTTTGGGGCTGATCTACCCGGTTGTCGGGGTGATCCTGACCCTATGGAGCACGGGCGCGAACCTGTTGCCGCTGCTCTATCCACTTGCGTCCGGTTTTGCGCTTATTGGTCCACTGGCAGCGCTAGGGCTCTACGAAATCAGCCGAAGGCAGGAGCGGGGAGAAGATTCGTCTTGGCGTCATGCCCTGACCGTCTTCCGTTCCCCGGCGCTTCCTTCGATCATAGCTGCCGGCGCGCTGTTGTTTGCCCTTTTCATCGCGTGGCTTCTCGCGGCCCAAGCCATCTACGTCTACCACTTCGGACAAGCCGAGCCGGCCTCTATTTCGTCCTTCCTGTCGAACCTCATGGCGACGGAAGACGGCGGGCAGGTCATCCTGTGGGGCAATCTGGTGGGCTTTGTGTTCGCCGTGGTGGTGCTTGCCACGTCGGTGGTGACATTCCCGCTGCTGCTTGACCGGGACGTCGGCGCTGCGGCCGCGGTGGACGCCAGTATTCGGGCAACGCTCGCCAATCCCATACCTGTGGGGCTGTGGGGCGCGATTGTCGCGGCGCTGCTTTTCGTTGCTAGCGTACCGCTTTTTGCGGGGCTCGTGGTGGTGATGCCGATCCTCGGTCACGCCACCTGGCACCTGTATCGGAAGCTTGTCCGCTAGCGGATCGTGCCGCGGTATACGAAGCGCCGCCGCTTGTCCGGCGGCGCTTGCTCTATCATGGCTTCCCAGTTCAGCCGAAGACGCGCTTGAAGATCGTGTCTACGTGCTTGGTATGGTAACCGAGATCGAACTTCTCCCGGATCTCTTCCTCCGAGAGCGCCGCACGCACCTCTTCGTCCGCCAGCAGTTCCTCGAGAAAGTCCTTGCCCTGTTCCCAGACCTTCATCGCGTTGCGCTGGACGAGACGGTACGCGTCCTCGCGTGACACGCCAGCCTGAGTCAGCGCCAGAAGGACGCGCTGGCTGTGAACAAGGCCGCGGAACTTGTTCATGTTGTTCATCATGTTGTCCGGATAGACCAGCAGCTTGTCGACAACGCCGGTGAGACGCGCGAGCGCGAAATCGAGTGTTACGGTCGCATCCGGGCCGATCATGCGTTCCACGGAGGAATGCGAAATGTCCCGCTCGTGCCACAGCGCCACGTTCTCCATGGCCGGCATCGCGAAAGAGCGCACCATGCGCGCAAGACCCGTCAGGTTTTCGGTCAGCACCGGATTGCGCTTGTGCGGCATGGCCGAGGAGCCCTTCTGGCCGGGTGAGAAGTATTCCTCCGCCTCCAGCACTTCCGTCCGCTGCAGGTGACGGATTTCCGTCGCCAAGCGTTCGATCGACGAGGCGATAACGGCAAGCGTCGCAAAATACATGGCATGCCGGTCACGCGGTACGACCTGCGTCGACACCGGCTCCGGCTTTAGGCCCATCGCTGCCGCGACATGCTCTTCGACGCGCGGATCGATGTTCGCGAATGTGCCGACCGCTCCGGAAATGGCGCAAGTGGCGATTTCTTCGCGC
>DASYHX010000574.1:0-4825 GCA_035998065.1 Pseudorhizobium sp. | reverse complement strand
TTCTCCCACCAGCGGACGCTGCGGGAAGATGCTGAAGAAAGGGCTGCCTCGCGTAGTCCTTCAAGCGGATAGCTCCTTCGCCCGTGCGAAAAGAACACACTCCACCTCCATTCGTTCCCGCTGTGCATCGACTGTGACCACTGCGGACAATGGGTCTGGAACAAATGCCGACGAACTCCGTTAAATTCCGAATATCCGTGGCGAAGCCGCGGAGGGAGTCGGATGTGCCAGGGGGTCTTTTGCAGGACAGGGCTGATCTGCCCGGCGGGAGCGTCGGTAGCGGGAAAAGGCGTTTGAGCCAGTGCCGGTGGCAGATGCTTCGGGCAGCGCTGCTTGTTGGTCTCCCTTCTCTCTCCTCTTGTTCCGGCATTCAGTCAGCCTTGGATCCCGCAGGCCCTGAGGCAGCCGACGTTGCAAACCTCTTCTATGTGATGTTGACTGGCGGGGCGTTGATCTGGATCGGCGTCGTTGGTGCATTGTTCTACGCGTCACGGCGGGGGCGAGAGCCGCATTCGGAGCGGCTGGCTGGTTGGGTCATTCTGTTGTGTGGCGCCGTCGGACCGGTGATCATCCTCGCAGCTCTCTTATCCTATGCTGTCTGGTTGATGCCAAACCTGCGGCCATGGACGTCTCCGGGAGAGGCAGGTACTCACCAGATTGCGGTGACTGGCGAGCAGTTCTGGTGGCGTATTCGCTATCTCGACCAATCGGGTGCGGTTCTCTTCGAGACTGCCAACGAGATCGTGATGCCGGTTGGCGAACGTGTCTTGTTCACGCTTGAGGCGCCGGACGTCATCCACTCGTTCTGGATTCCCTCGCTCGGTGGAAAGATGGACGTGATCCCGGGGCGCATCAATGCAGTGACGCTGGAGGCTTCGAAAGTCGGACTGTACCGTGGCGCCTGCGCGGAGTTCTGCGGTTCCTCCCACGCGCTTATGGCATTCACCGTTAAGGCGGTGGAGCCGGCTGCCTTCGAGGATTGGCTCCGTCAAACGGCTTCCGTCGATAGGACGTCGGATGCAGACGGGCTGTCTCTTTTCCTCCGTCACGGCTGTGGCGCGTGCCATTCCATTGCCGGGACGCAAGCTGACGGTAAAATCGGACCCGATCTTACGGTAGTCGGCGCTCGCGAAACCATCGCAGCCGGCACGCTTCCCAACACCATCGAGGGGATTGCGCGCTTCATCAGGAATCCGAACGAGGTCAAGCCTGGCGTCCATATGCCAGCCTACGGCATGCTTCCAGACGGAGACGTGGAGGTGATCGCCGCTTACTTAAAGGGACTTCAATGACCGAGGCGCTGGGCAGTTTTTCTCCGGAAGAGCGCGCTGCGCAGGAAGAGCGGCTGCGCAAAGTTTGGAAGACGCCTGGTGGATGGCGATATTGGACCTCCGTCAACAACAGCGAGATCGGGCTCTGGTACGGGGTGGCCGCCTTCGGTTTCATGCTGTTTGCCGGGGTGCTCGCCTTGCTGATGCGGCTTCAGCTCGCCGTGCCAAACAATGACCTCTTCTCCGCGGAGTTTTTCAACCAGGCTTTCACCCTGCATGGCACGGTGATGATGTTCCTGTTTGCCGTACCCGTCTTCGAAGCGATCGCGATTTATCTGTTGCCGTCGCTGCTCGGGGCCCGGGAGCTGCCGTTCCCGCGCCTTTCCGCCTTTGGCTTCTGGAGCTTTCTACTTGGCGGCGTTTTCGTTTGTGGATCCATCTTCTTTAACTCTGCCCCTAATGCCGGCTGGTTTATGTACCCGCCGCTGGCGACGAAGGAGGAGTATTCCGGTATCGGTGCCGATATCTGGCTTCTCGGTCTGTCCTTCATCGAGGTTGCATCGATTGCGGCTGCGGTGGAGATCATCGTCGGGATCATGAAGTGCCGTGCTCCCGGCATGCGCATCAACATGATGCCGATGTTCGCGTGGTACCTGCTCATCGTCGCGGGCATGATCCTGTTTGCTTTCCCGCCCTTGATCGCCGGCGACTTGCTGTTCGAGATGGAGCGGATGTTCGACTGGCCGTTCTTCGATGCGGAGCGGGGAGGGGACCCGCTGCTTTGGCAGCACCTGTTCTGGATCTTCGGACACCCTGAGGTCTACATCATCTTCCTGCCCGCGATCGCGCTGATGGCCATGATCGTTCCCACCTTTGCCCAACGTCCGATCGTGGGCTATTCCTGGATCGTACTGGCGGCGGTCGGAACCGGTTTCCTGAGCTTCGGACTGTGGGTCCACCACATGTTCGCAACGGGCCTGCCTCAGATATCGCTGGCTTTCTTTTCGGCCGCATCAGAGGCCGTTGTCATCCCGACCGGGGTCCAGATCTTCGTCTTCATCGCCACCATGCTTGCAGGGCGCGTGATCTTTTCCGTTCCGATGCTTTTCGGCGCTGGCGGTCTCGTTATATTTGTAATCGGCGGTCTCACAGGCGTAATGGTGGCGTTGGTGCCGTTCGACTGGCAGGCCCACGACACCTACTTCATCGTCGCCCATCTCCACTATGTGCTGATTGGAGGGATGCTGTTTCCGGTTGTTGCCGGCATCTATTACTATTTCCCATTCGTAACCGGCCGGCGGCTCAGCGACGCCTGGGGGAAGGTCGCCTTCTGGCTGATGTTTACCGGTTTCAACATCGCCTTCTTTCCCATGCATTTCTCTGGTCTGCGCGGCATGCCACGACGCGTCTTCACCTATCCCGAAGACATAGGGTGGGACTGGTTCAACCTCTTATCCACGATCGGCGCCTTCATCTTTGCTGCAGGCATCCTTACGGTGGTCGCCGATATCTTCCGCCCCAAGGAGAAGCTGGACACGCTCAACCCCTGGAGCGCCGGCACCCTCGAATGGACCAACAATCCTGACGAAAACTGGGGCATGCGTTCCGTGCCCATCATCACCAGCCGCTACCCGCTCTGGGATCAGCCTAATCTCCAGCGGGACATCGAAGAAGGTCGCTACTACCTCCCCGATGCAAAGTCGGGTCGGCGGGAAACGCTGGTCACTTCCGTACTCGACGCCAAGCCGATCCAGTGCCTGCGCGTGGGTGGAACATCCTACGTGACCATTGTCGCGGCGATGGCTCTTGGCGGCGTCTTTATTGCCCTTACGTTCCACTGGTGGCTGATTACAGCGGTCTGCGGGGTGATCACCCTTGGGGCGATCCTCTACTGGCTGTGGACCGGAACCGCAGAAATACCTGAGGCGCCGGACATGGATGTCGGATTGGGCGAAAGGCTGCCGATTTATGTGTCTGGACCGCCTTCCGTCGGTTGGTGGGCGATGTTCATCACGATGGTGGGAGACGGCACGGCCTTCGCCAGCCTCGTCTTCGGCTACTTCTTTTACTGGACCATCCACGGTGATTTCACCAATGGTATCGAGGGGCCCGGAATACTCTGGCCAACGATAGCGATTGGCCTGTTTGTAATCTCGTGGGTCTTGATGTTGGGTGCCCGCCGTCTCAATCGCGCCGGTCGCCTGGAGGAGGCGAGAGTGGCTCTCGTGGCCGCGACCTTCGTCACCTTGGGCGGCTCGGTAGCTGGGCTCCTCGGTCCCTATGTGCATGGGATGGATCCTACCGCCCATGTCTATCCAGCAATCGTCTGGATCCTCGCTATCTGGGCTGTGGTTCATGCCGCTGTCGGTTGCATCATGCAGCTCTATTGCCTGGCGCGAAGTCTGGCGGGCAAAATGACCGAGCGCTACGACCAGGACATCATCAATGTTACCCTCTATTGGCACTTCCTGACGATCACTGCGGTGGTCGCATTTGGTGTCATCGGGCTCTTTCCGGTGGTGAGGTAAATGCTGAAGCGCCTCTTGCCCAAGGAAGTGGAATCGCTTTGGACCCTGTTCACGGCGCCGGCGGTATGGGCGTTCCATTTCGTGGTCTGCTATGTCGTCGTTGCGATCTATTGCGAAAAAATGCTCGTCTGGAGCATCGACTTCGACACGATCCGGATCGGTCTCGGCATTTTTACACTGCTGGCGCTCGCTATGATCGTTTTGTCGGCCTACCTTGCTTGGCGGCAGTGGGGTTTCGGATCGGGTGAGCCTCCGCACTCACAGGCGACAGACCGCGACCGTCGGCGGTTTCAGGGGTTTGCAACCCTTCTCCTGTCAGGATTGAGTTTCGTGGCCGTAGTCTATGTCGCGATTCCGCTGGCCTTTATCGCGGGGTGCCAGATATGAGGCGGGTTTGCGTGACGGGCGGACTGCTCGTGCTTTTGGTTCTTTGGGCTGGCGTCCTTCCCTTCTCCGACCGCGCTTCCTTTTCCGTCCACATGATCGTCCATATGGGAGTGGTTGCTATGGTGGCGCCACTGCTTGCTGTCGGCCTTACCGGCTCGCGCTATGATATGACCATCCGTTGCCCATGGTTCACGCCCGTGGTGGCGTCTGTCGTTGAGCTGGCGGCAGTCTGGGGATGGCATCTTCCGTCGGCACGTGATGCGGCGGAAGGTTCGTGGGTCCTTACTGCACTCGAGCAGATGACGTTTTTACTTGCAGGGCTGCTGCTTTGGCTGTCTTGCCTTGGTGGGGCACTGGATGGGCGCGAGGGCCGGCGGCTTGCGGGGACCTTCGGCCTCCTGTTTACCTCCATGCATATGACCTTGCTGGGAGCGTTGTTGGCGCTCTCGCCGCGGCCGCTTTACGGTGACGCTGAGGTGACATGCTTTGGCGTTCCAATGAGCGCGGCTGTCGATCAACAGGCCGGTGGCGTCGTGATGCTTCTGATCGGTGCGGTCGTCTATCTCGCGGGCGGCGTTACCCTTCTCGCAACCACGCTTGAACCCCGAACCAGCTCTGGAGGCACACCTTGAAGATCGG
>DASYHX010000569.1:0-3129 GCA_035998065.1 Pseudorhizobium sp. | reverse complement strand
GCCGCAAAGGCCTTGGTAGAGTTCATAGAAGACCACGTACGGGTCGCCAACCCTGCCAGATGATCCGCCGACGACTTTCGTGTTGCGTTTTCGGCTACGCACCTTCTTTGAAATCCCTATTGTGTGTTCGCTGCAGCGATGCCATATGGGCTGACGCGTCATGCAACACCTGCTCATGGAATGAAGCCGTCATGCGTATCAGGAAGTTATTCGGAGCCGCCGTTGCTTTTGGCGGCATCTTGTTCGCCGCATTGTCTGCGGCCCCCGTGGTCCAAGCCGCACCCAAAACCTCAGTCACCTTGGGGATGTCCATCGAACCCGCAGGTCTCGATCCCACCGTCGCGGCGCCGGTCGCGATCGGCCAGGTGACGTGGCAGAACATCTTCGAAGGCCTGACGACCATTGATCGCAACGGCGCCGTCCAACCCCAGCTTGCCGAAAGCTGGGAGATTTCTTCGGATGGCCGAACCTATACCTTCAAGCTCCGCCCCGGTGTCACCTTCCATGATGGGGAGGTGTTCGATTCCTCCGTCGCCAAGTTCGCGATTGACCGCGCTCGCGGCCAAGACTCGGTCAATCCACAAAAGCGCTACTTCCAGACGATCGAGAGCATCGAGACGCCGGACGCGCAGACGCTGGTGCTGAAGCTCAGCGAGCCGACGGGCAGCCTTCTCTACTGGCTCGCCTGGCCGTCCTCCAGCATGGTGGGGACGAAATCGGCTGACAACAACAAGACGACGCCGGTTGGGACCGGTCCCTTCACCTTCGTCAACTGGTCGAAGGGCGAAAAGGTCGAACTTTCTCGTAGTCCCAACTACTGGAACAAGGATGAGGCGGCGAAGCTGGAAACGGCAATCTTTCGCTTCATCTCCGAGCCGCAGGCCCAGGCTGCGGCGCTCAAGGCCGGGGATGTCGATGCGTTCCCCGAGTTCGCGGCGCCCGAACTGATGGAAAGCTTCGAAGGTGACGACCGTCTCGCAACGGTCATCGGCGACACCGAGATGAAGGTGGTTGCCGGAATGAACAATGCCCGCAAGCCCTTCGATGACGCACGGGTCCGGCAGGCTTTGATGATGGCTCTCGACCGCAACATGATCGTCGAGGGCGCATGGTCGGGTCACGGGACGCCCATCGGCAGCCATTACACGCCGAACGACCCCGGCTACATAGACCTCACCGGCGTCTATCCCTACGACCCCGAAAAGGCAAAGGCACTGCTGGAGGAGGCCGGTTACCGCGACGGCTTCACCTTCACCATTAAAGCGCCGCAGATGGCCTATGCCCAGCGCACCGCGCAGATCATGCAGGCAATGTTTGCCCAGATCGGCGTGACGATGAACATCGAGACGACTGAGTTCCCGGCAAAGTGGGTCTCGGATGTCTTCAAGGCTTCAGATTATGACATGACCATCGTCGCCCATGCAGAACCCATGGACATCGACATCTACGCGCGCGACTCCTACTACTTCAACTACAAGAACCCGTCCTTCAACGACGTCCTCGACAAGGTACAGCAGACGACGGATCTGGATGAGCAGGCGGCACTTTATGCCGAGGCGCAGAAGATCCTCGCCAAGGATGTTCCGGCGCTCTACCTGTTCGTCATGCCGAAGCTCGGGGTGTGGGACAAGAAGCTGAAGGGTCTTTGGGAAAACGAGCCCATCCCCTCCAACGTGCTGCGGGAGGTTCACTGGGAGGAATAGGAGCGTCATGTCTTGCTCGACAACGTCGTTTCTGTCTGCTGTCCTGGAATTAGAGGCGGCGGCATGACGGCACTCATCGCGCGCCGCCTTGCCAGTCTCGTCGTCACGCTCCTCGTCACCTCTCTCCTGATCTTCATCGTCATGGATCTCCTGCCGGGCGATCCCGCGGCGGTGATGCTTGGAACCTCTGCAGACGCAGACACGCTGGCGGCGTTGCAGCGGGAGCTGGGGCTCGATCAGCCGCTGCCGATACGTTATCTCAGGTGGATCGGCGGGGCGTTGCACGGAGACCTTGGAACCTCCTATACCTATGGAGTTCCTGTCGCCGGCCTCATCGCGGAGCGTCTTGCGGTGACGCTGCCGCTCGCTGCCATGGCAATCCTCATTTCGCTCCTCATCGCCGTGCCTTTGGGGGTTGAGGCTGCACGGCGCCAGAAGGGGCTCGTCGATCTTGCCGTGGGGCTTTTCTCCTATGTCGGCATTGCTGTTCCGGGTTTCTGGTTGGGGCTGTTGCTCATCCTGCTGTTTGCGACCAATCTCGGCTGGATGCCGGCCGGCGGCTTTCCGGGCTGGGAGGCCGGCGTATTTCCGGCGCTGCGCGCACTGCTTCTTCCGGCTATCGCTCTCGCGCTGCCGCAGGCTGCGGTCCTGACGCGGGTTACGCGCACAGCTGTGCTTGAGACACTCAGCGAGGATTTCGTCCGGACCGCCCGTGCCAAGGGGTTGGGGGAGGCCGGAGCCACCTGGCGCCATGCCTTGCCGGCGGCACTTGTTCCCATCATCACCGTCTTTGGGCTGCAGGCGACGTTCCTCATCGCGGGAGCCGTCTTGGTGGAGAACGTCTTCAACCTTCCCGGGCTTGGCGGGCTGGCCTATCAGGCGCTGTCACAGCGCGATGTGGTGGTCATGCAGGATGTGGTGCTGTTTTTCGCGGCGATGGTGATCGTGATGAATTTCGTTGTGGAGCTCGCCTACCTCTGCGTCGATCCACGACTTCGGGCGGGCGCCCGCTGATGCGCGTCATCACTCGTCACCCGGTCCTTTTCGTCGGCGCCTTCATCACGAGTGTTCTGGTCGGTCTGGCCTTGCTTTCGCTGGTCTGGACGCCGCTCCCGCCGGCGCAGATCAATATCCTCCAGCGCCTGAAGCCGCCGCTCGAACAGGGTCTGCTCGGAACGGACCAGTTCGGCCGTGACATGGCGTCCATGCTGATGGCCGGTGCCTGGAATTCCTTGTCCACCGCGTTCCTTTCCGTCGCTGCGGGCGCACTTGTAGGTTCTGCTCTGGGGCTTCTGGCGGCGGCCAGACCTAGCCTGCTGCAGACGGTGCTGATGCGGGTCTGCGATGTCATCTTCGCCGTCCCGCCGATCCTTTCCGCTATGGTCCTTGGAGCTTTTCTCGGCGCTGGACGGTTCACCGCCATCAT
>DASYHX010000528.1:0-3393 GCA_035998065.1 Pseudorhizobium sp. | reverse complement strand
ATGCCGGGAAGCTGACACGGCAAACGGTTATCGACACGCAGGACTGGAGAGCCGGATGATGCGAAAGTATCCCGTCCGGTTCGGTGGGCGGGGGAGATGTGTCCTCTCACGAGGCGCATCCCCCCGACCCAATCGCGACCTCAAGGCGACTGGCCTCTACACGGCGCGCGCGCTGAGCTTCGCCGGCGTCGAGTATGACATCCTGCGACACGAACTGACCCCCGAACAGATCGACGTCTACGATCGATACGCCGATGCCTGGACGATCTTATGCGCAGCTGCGCATAAGATTCCTTATCGCGAGGTCGCGGTAATGCGCAGGAACGCGGCGTAGCCACCGAATTCCCGTGATAGTGGGCGCAGTTGCTGCGCATTATACTGGTTGCGAACCTCGGCGGTCCCTGGACCAGCTGAGGAGGCAAGCATGTTGAAGTTGCACGACGAGTTGATCGCCAAAATCACGAATTTTCTCGAAATCCAGAATTACAACCCCGTGGTCGTGGCGAACCACCGTCTCTACGCCCGCGCATTCCTCGATTATCTGGCCGAGTGCGACATGCCGGTCGAGACGGTGACGCCGGCACAGGTCGATCAGTATTTTTGCTATGCGGTTCAGGATTTTGAGGTCCAGTACGGCCGACCTCCCAGTGCGCGATGGCATATGTTGCCACGCGCCGTAATCGCCAAGTTACTTCGGCTTGCTCAAGGCAAATGGCCACCGGATGCAGAGATGATCGGCCCCGACGCCGTGCATCGACATGGAATTTGCCTCGAATACGAGGCATGGCTGCGTGAGGAGCGCGGCTTGGCAAGCGCGTCCATTGAGGCGCTGATGTGGGAGGCGCGAAACTTCCTGCGATGGCAGTTCGACCGCGGCGGTGCTGCCAGCCTCGAAGCTTTGAGTATCGTGGACGTCGATCTCTACATGGACGTGCGCGCGCCTGGCTTACGGCGCAAATCATTGGCCGATGTCGCTGAGCGGCTCCGCTCGGTGGTCCGCTATCTCCACCGGACGGGGCGCATCCCGTCCGATCTCACACCTCACATCATCGGCCCTATGCTCTATGCCTACGAAGATGTGCCCTCCACGCTGGATAAAAGCCAAATCGCCGCATTGTTGGCCGCGACGAAGGAGGACGGATCGCCGCGGGGTCTGCGCGATTATGCGATCCTTCAAATGCTTGCCACATACGGTCTGAGACAAGGCGAGATCTGCCGCCTTCGGCTTGAGGACGTAAACTGGCGCGAAGAATCCCTGCGCATCCGTCACACGAAGACCAATGCTTACTCCTACATGCCGCTTATGGCGCCGGTTGGTGAGGCGCTGCTCGATTATCTGCGCCTTGGTCGCCCCCAGGTTGATGTGCGGGAAATCTTCGTCCGATCCTGCGCACCCTATATCGCAATGACGAACCTGTACGGCATGATCCGCGGGCGGTTGGCAACTGCAGGCGTCGAGCTGCCAGGAAAACGAGGGCCGCATGTGTTCCGCCACGCGCGGGCGGTCGAGTTGCTGCGGGCGTCGGTTCCGCAAAAGATCATCGGCGACGTACTCGGGCATCGATCCACCGAATCCACCAACGCCTATCTCAAGCTGGCCACCGAAGATCTCCGAGCCGTGGCGCTCGAAGTGCCCGGATCGGAGGTGCTGTCATGAGCGCCTGGCACGATCCCGAACACACCGTCATCGACGCCTTCTTGGAAATATCGCAGTTCCGGCCGGCAAGCAGACCCACCTATCGCTGGTTCCTCCGCAGCTTTGAGGAAGCCGCTCTGCGGCATACAGCAGTAGATCGACCAATGCTGGAGGCTTGGCTGAAGGACATGGAAAAGCGTTGGCGACTCTCGGCTTTGCTGAACCAGGTCTGCATTGTCGACCGCTTCCTCGACCACCTCGTTGAAATCGGGCTGATCGCCAACAACCCCATCGCCTTGTTGCGCACTCAGTACAACGTCAAACAGAACAAGCCGATCTGGCGGGCGCTGGCTTCGGCCAATCCCGACGAGGCCCTTTCCGCATTGCGACGGCCTGCGCCCTACGGCAGCGTTCTTGGCAACTTCATGCGCGATCATGTCGCGTTGATGCGCAGCCGAGGCTACCAGTATGAGACGCAGGCTCATTGGCTGTTACGGTTCGATCGGTTCCTTCAGGCGAATCCCGAACTTGCCGGAGCGTCGCTTGAAACAATGCTGGCGCGCTGGGAAGCGGCCAAACCAACCCGCAATCACGCGGCTGAATGCCAGAAGCTCGGGCGCCTCCTGACCAAGGCACGGTATCGCCTTGATCCCAGCATCCCACCGAAACGCTTCAACGCCCGGCTGGAGCGGGAAGTAGCACGTGAACATCGGCGGCCCCATATCTTTAGCCCGTCCGACGTTCAGCAGATGCTCGACACTGCCCGGTCCTATCCGTCACCGGATGCGCCGCTGCGGCCGATGGTTCTCTACACCATGGTGGTCCTGGCCTATTGTGCCGGACTGCGCCGCGGCGAACTCGCTGGGCTCGATCTGGGCGATGTTGACCTTCAATCGGGCACAATCACGATCCGGGAAACGAAGTTCTACAAGACCAGAATCTTGCCGCTGAACGCAAGCGTCGTGGCCGAGTTACGCAACTATATCGATGAAAGGCGGTGCGCTGGTGCGCCGCAGAATCCCCAATCCGGGCTCTTCTGGCACGAGCACTTCAATGATCGCTATACCCCGGTGTCGGTCTCAACGATGATCACCAAGGTCATGCGCCGCGCCGGGTTCAAGCCCCCATCCGGGCGGACGGGGCCGCGCGTTCATGACCTGCGCCATTCGATGGTCGTGAACCGAATCCTCCAATGGTATCGATCTGGCGTCAATCCGCAGGACAAACTGGGCTTCCTATCCACCTACATGGGCCACCGGGACATCCACTCCACGCTGGTTTATATCACTGTCACGCAGGACCTGCTGCAGGAAGCAAGCGAGCGGTTCCGTGCCGTCGGTGCCCGATGCCTCACCATGGAGGTGCGGCCATGACCAAGGGCAATCCGTTCCCCGCGTTGTTGCGGGCGTTCTTCCAGGAATGGTTGGCCGAGCAACGCAGTGCTTCGATCCATACGATCCGATCCTATCGCGACACCTGGCGGCTGCTCCTGCGGTTCATCGCGGAGCGAAATGGCTGCGGCGTCGCGCGGATCAAACTGGCCGACATCTCGGCCGGAGAGGTTCGCGCGTTCCTTCACCATGCCGAGCATGAGCGCGGGGGCACGATCGGCACACGGGGGGCGTTTGCGGGAGGGGGCGGAATCCTACGCTAAGGATTTGGGCCAGCGATATTCCCCGGTTAGATTGATGTGTTCCCATCCCAACGGCGAGACGTGGGCGAGTAGATCAGGCGCGATATGGGTACCGCTGGCGGCC
>DASYHX010000527.1:0-22148 GCA_035998065.1 Pseudorhizobium sp. | reverse complement strand
GGTACCAGGCGACGAAGCGCGCCACCCCCTCGCGCACGGTGGTTGACGGTGCATATCCCGTCGCCGCGGTGAGTTCCGACGTGTCCGAGAAAGTGTCCGGAACATCACCTGGTTGAAGCGGCAGGAGGTTGCGGATCGCCTTCTTTCCAAGGGCTTCCTCCAGGGCATCAATGTATTCCGTCAGCTTTACCGGCGCTGAGTTGCCGATATTGAAAATGCGAAAAGGTCCGTTGGATGTTGCCGGATCAGGATGAAGGGCATCCCATTCGGGGTTCGGCTCCGCCGGGTTGTCGGACGCGCGGATCACCCCTTCCACGATGTCGTCAATGTAGGTGAAGTCGCGTGTGTGATCACCATGATTGAACACGTCTATGGGTTCGCCAGCCAGTATCTTCTTCGTGAAGGAAAACAGTGCCATGTCCGGGCGCCCCCAAGGGCCATAGACAGTGAAAAAACGGAGGCCAGTCGTAGGGATACGGAAAAGATGCGAGTAGCTGTGGGCCATCAGTTCGTTCGCGCGCTTGGTCGCGGCATAGAACTGAAGCGGATGGTTTACGCCGTCGTGTTCGGAAAACGGCATCTTCCGGTTGCCGCCGTAAACACTTGACGTCGAAGCATAGGTGAGATGGCCCACCTGACAATGCCGGCATGCTTCGAGAAGGTTGGCGAAGCCGACGAGGTTGGATTGAACGTAAGCTTGCGGATTCTCCAGACTGTAGCGCACGCCGGCCTGCGCAGCGAGATGAATGACGCGGTCGAACTCGTGAGCCTGGAATACATCCTTCATCCCTCTGTCATCGGCAACATCGAGACGTTCGAAGCGATATTCGGCGCCCTGCCGCCCGCCGATCTCAGCAAGTTCCCGCAGACGTGCCTCTTTCAGCCGGGGATCATAGTAATCGTTGAGAACGTCGATACCGACAACGGCATCTCCACGCTCAATCAGACGCCTTGCAACGTGATAGCCGATGAAACCCGCGCTGCCAGTAACCAGGACCTTCATCTCGAGCATTCTCCTATTCTGCCGATAATCCGCGCCTTGTGAGCGGCAACATGATCCGTCCCCTACCGCATCCCTCCGCCGTCTGCAAAGCAGGTTCTTGACTTCAGACCCACCGGAGCGGTCCAACGGCTCCCAAGGCTTGACAATGAGCCGGCGATGGCGGATGCCGCCACGGCGAATGACCAGGGCGCGAAATAGTCCTACCTCGCAAGAGGTGGAGCGGTAATCGAGCCTGTAGGAGCAAGGGTGCGAGCAAGAAAGATACATAAGTGGGCACGGCGGCGCCTCGAGGCTCCGAAAGGGCTGTCCATCATCATCGATCAACGGACGCGCCGCCGTAGACACCGCTATCTTCGTGACATTCGAAATTTCCTTGCGCCTGTGCTCCTGTGTGTGCTCATGCAGTCCGCGCTCTACTTCCTGGTCGCGACCCGGTTTGGGCGCAGCGACTGGGCGAACATTTTTATTGCGATAGCTGTTCTGGCCACTGTACCGGTATTGACCGCATTTGTTCTGACTGCCTTTCGCCGCCATGCGGCGCCCGTCATGGTTGCCATCATCATCGCGAGCGCGATGTTCAGTTTCGCGGTCAGCACGCTTTCTGCCGTGCGACTGCCGATCAGTTACCAGGCGTTGCTGGCCTGCTGGCCGGTTATCACTGCGGTCATGGCCTATGCGAATGTCTCGTTCCATCAAAGTCGCAGCGAGAAAACGGTCTTGGCTCCGTTCAATGGTGCAGAACAGATAGCGGAGGATCTCGACGTTCCGCTTCTGGATCGGGGGTCTGCACAGGTTCGAGCGGACGTCGATACATTGCTGATCGACCCCTTGGAGCATCACAAGGAGGAATGGGCGCCACTTCTTGCCCAATACTATCTGAGCGACGTCGAGGTGGTGCCTTGGACACAGTATCTGGAGCATCGCTTCGGGCGCCTGGACATCGACAGCTTCGAAAGCACCTATCTCGCCTATTTGCCAAGCCAGGTACTTTATGCGCGACTCAAGCGGATCATGGATGTGGCTGCAGTCATCATCACGTTGCCGCTTACGCTTCCGCTGGCGCTGTTCACTGGGCTATACATCGCATGGCGGGACGGTTTCCCAGTGATCTTCGTTCAGCTTCGGCGGGGCTATGCAGGCAGGCCGTTTCGCATGTACAAGTTCCGGACGATGTACAAGGGCAGTGCGGGCGGGGCCACATCCGCGCAAGACAGCCGGATAATCCGAGGATGTGGCGTTCTTCGCAAGTTCCGTCTCGACGAAATCCCCCAGCTCTTCAACGTGCTGTTGGGAGAAATGAGCGTGATCGGGCCGCGGCCGGAGGCGATCGACCTGGCGAAATCCTACGAGCGAGTCATGCCGAAGTACCTGCTGCGGCTGATGGTGCTGCCGGGCCTGACCGGTTGGGCTCAGGTCAATTCAGGCTATTCCGGCAACCTGAAGGAAGCGCGCGAAAAGCTCTCTTACGATCTGTACTACATCAAGCACATGTCGCTCGACCTGGATCTCCGG
Source organism: Pseudorhizobium sp. (assembly GCA_035998065.1). GTDB lineage: Bacteria > Pseudomonadota > Alphaproteobacteria > Rhizobiales > Rhizobiaceae > Neorhizobium. The sequence continues at coordinate 19,633 of DASYHX010000527.1, read as the reverse complement.
ATCGCGCTGACAACCATCAGGACCCTGCTTTTGCGACGGGGCGCAAGATAGTCCACCGGGACCGGCTCCCCCTCCTGGCAGCAGTTGCAAGAGCTATGGCATTGACCACGTCGACAGCCCCGGCTGCCGGCATCAACTTGGGAAGACACAGGTAAATCCTATGAAAATAACGGTCGTCGGGACAGGATATGTCGGGCTTTCTAACGCGGTTCTGCTGTCCCAGCAGTCGCAAGTTGTTGCGCTTGATGTCGTCCCCGAGCGGGTAGAGAAGCTGAACGCAGCCCAGAGCCCAATTGAGGACGACGACATCCAGCACTTCCTGCGCGACATGCCCTTGAACCTGCGCGCCACGCTTGATCGGGCGGAAGCCTATGACGGCACAGACATCGTCATCATCGCGACGCCGACGAACTACGACCCGCAGACCAATCAGTTCGACACCGCTTCCGTCGAGCAGGTGATCGCCGATGTGCAGGCCATGCGTCCGACCGCGCTCGTCGTCATCAAGTCGACGATACCGGTCGGCTTCACCGATCGCATGCGCCAGAAGCTGCCGCGCCTCGACATCATCTTTTCTCCTGAGTTCCTGCGCGAAGGACGCGCCCTTCACGATAACCTTCACCCATCGCGGATCATCGTCGGCAACGAGAGCCAAAGGTCCGGGCAGTTCGCGTCCCTGCTCAGCCAGGCGGCGGTGAAGCAGGATGTTGAGGTTCTCCTGATGACGAGCTCGGAAGCGGAAGCCGTCAAGCTTTTTGCCAATACTCACCTTGCCATGCGCGTGGCCTTCTTCAACGAGCTCGACACCTATGCCCTGTCCCGTGGCATGGACACGCGCAGGATCATTGAAGGCGTCTGCCTCGATCCAAGGATCGGTAGCCACTACAACAATCCGAGCTTCGGCTATGGCGGCTATTGCCTGCCCAAGGATACGAAGCAACTGCTGGCGAACTACCAGGACGTGCCCCAGGCTTTGATGAAGGCGATCGTGGATTCCAACTCCATGCGCAAGGACTTCATCGCCGAGCGGATCATTGGCCGCAATCCCTCCGTTGTTGGCGTCTACCGGCTGGTGATGAAGGCGGGCTCGGACAATTTCCGCTCCTCCAGCATTCAAGGCATCATGAAGCGCATCAAAGCGCGCGGCATCGAGGTGATCGTGCACGAGCCGGCCTATCCGGACGCCGATTTCTTCCGCTCACCGGTGGTCAACGATCTCAAGGCCTTCAAGCAGCAGTCCGACGTCATCATCGCCAACCGTATCACACCTGATATCGCCGACGTGGAGCACAAGGTCTTCACCCGCGATGTCTTCGGCAGCGATTAAGGGAACCGGCGCCAGAGCTTTCCCTGAATTGAAACGCCGGCAAAAACCCTGTATGGCAGCCGGGCTCGCGCGCCCCTGCCCTGCGAGACGCCGACGCCTTGCCGCCGGCGAACAAGCTAGAGAAGACGATTGCTCGACACGTTCCGAAAACTGCGCGCTCTTTTGAGCCCACGCGAACAGCGCCAGGCCTTGGTGCTGCTGGGCATGATGCTGGTCGCCGCAGTGGTTGAAATAGCTGGTGTTGCGAGCATCCTGCCGTTCATCGGAGTCCTATCCGATCCTTCCATCATTCATGAAAACAAGCTGCTTTCCGTTGCATACACGTATCTAGGCTTCTCGCATCAGCGAGGCTTCCTCGTTTTTCTCGGCAGCGTTCTGTTGATGTTGTTTCTCGGAAGCCTTTTCTTCCGTGCCCTCACTGTCTATGCGATCCAGCGTTTCTCGCTGATGCGGATCCACTCAATTGCCGTGAGACTACTCAAGGTCTACATGGGCCAAAAGTACGAATTCTTCCTCCACCGGAACAGCGCAGGTCTTTCTAAATCGCTGCTGTCCGAGGTCGCAACGGTCGCGACCAGCGTCTTGCTACCTGCGATGCGCGCACTGTCCGGCACAATCGTATCCCTCGCAATAGTGCTCGTCCTGATAATAGTTGAGCCGCTGACATCGTTGGCCTTGGCGGCCTTATTTGTGGGAAGTTACCTGATCGTTGACCGGCTCACCCAAAAGGATGTCCGCCATGCTGGCGAACTCAGGCTGAAAGCAAACGAAGATCAGTACCGGCTAGCTGGAGAAGCAATTCAAGGGTTGAAGGAACTCCGTGTGTTGGGACGGGAGGCGGACTATATCGAGCGCTTCAAGCGACCGTCCCGCGTGTACGCTGTGTATCAGTCTCGCATGCTGATAATGAGAGAAATTCCATTCTACGTGATTCAGGGGGCCGCATTTGGAGGTATGCTCGTCATCCTACTCTATTGGATCGTTCGCGGAGATGAGATCAACAAGATACTACCTCTGATCAGCTTCTTTGCCTTCGCAGGATATCGTCTCCTTCCAGCGTTCCAAGATGTCTACCGCTCTGTCGGCCAAATGCGTTTCGCTCTGCCTGCCCTGGACCAACTGAGCGCGGATATGCAGCTTACTACGGACGGGACACCTCCTAGCACACGTTCGATCGCCCCCATGAGGTTTCAGGAGTCGTTAGAGTTCAAATCCGTGGATTTCCGGTATGAGGGCGCGGAAGCAAATGCCTTATCTGCATTTTCCTTCACCGTTCCGGCTAGAGGCAGCATAGCTCTGGTAGGCCCCACGGGCGCGGGAAAGAGCACAGTAGCCGACCTCATACTCGGACTGCTAACACCAACTGCCGGAACAATTACTGTGGACGGCGTTGCACTAAACCTCGAGAATCGGAGAAGCTGGCAAGCAAATCTCGGCTATGTCCCTCAACAGATTTACCTCACCGACGATACGATCGCCGCAAATATCGCGTTCGGTGTTCCCGCTCATGAGGTCGATAGGCAGAAGGTGGAGCGCGCCGCACGTCAGGCGCAGCTCTATGAGTTCATTGTTTCGGAACTCCCTATGAAATTTGACACCGTGATAGGTGAGCGGGGTTCCCGGTTGTCAGGCGGTCAACGTCAAAGGCTAGGAATCGCTCGAGCTCTTTACGACGACCCTAAAGTGATCGTCTTCGATGAAGCAACCAGTGCGCTTGACAATCAAACCGAGGCTGCCGTGATGGATGCTATCGAACAGCTGGGGCGTGAAAAGACAGTGGTGATCGTCGCTCACCGGTTCAACACTATAAGGTCCTGCGACCTTATCTGCCTTATGGATAAGGGTACCATAGCCGGATCCGGCCCTTACGAGGAACTGATGGCACACAACGCTCTGTTCCAAGACTTGGCGACTGGAGGAAGCGGGCGGTGAAACTGACTGTGGCATTAAGTTCGTGACTCAGAGAGGAACCCCGGCCATGGCATTCGCCCGGCGATTTAAGCGCGCGAGAGACACATATAGGTGGGTCAAACCGCTTACAGGGTCATTTTCGGCGGCGCTGTTGGTTATGATCAAGCAGAAATACAGGCCGAATAGCTTGCTTCGCGCGTCGTTCAACCACCAGCCGATTAAGTTTCGCGGCACCGATAGCAACGCTCTGCTAGAAGTTTTTCATGAAAAAGAATATCAGTTCTTGGAACCTTCGCTGACCAACCGCGAAGCTCCCGTCGTACTTGACGTTGGCGCACACATAGGAACGTTTGCTGTCTGGGCGCTGAACCACGCCCCCGACGCCCGCATTCTGAGCATTGAACCTGATCCGCAAACCTTTGCAGTCCTCAGCGAAAACAGGTCGTTAAACAAAGGGTGCTGGGAGATCGTCAACCGAGCGGCCGCGGATACGGACGATGCAAGCTTGCGATTTTCAAATGACGGTCCCAGTATGAGCCATCGAATATCGTCGAATGGTACGCTTGTGGTGCAAACCATATCGCTCCGCTCAATTCTGAATCGAGCAGCAGAACACGGACCGGTCGACCTGCTGAAAGTCGACATCGAGGGAGCTGAAGAGCGGTTTATCTGTGCGGACCCTTCTTTGCTGCGACACGTGCGAAGTCTGGTTATCGAACTCCATCCTGGGCTCTGCGATACCGACAGGGTTCGAGACGTGCTGTCATCCAACTTCAGATACATCCGGGAGATAACTGGTCGAGTTTCGTCCAAACCCCTCCTGTATTGCGAAAACTAAATTGGTCAGGAAGTCGATGCGCGCGCAGTTAACCGACACCACCTTTGTGACATTCAAACCTCCGACGTTTCCCCGCCTCCTGACGATGTTGAGGCAGTCAGCGAGGATCAGCGTACTGAGATGCTTGGAATACGAACGGCTGGCCGGTCTCGAATTACAAGGTTTCGTTCTCGACTTTGGCGGCGGCAATGTGACCAATTACCGCGAGCAGTTATCAAATTGGACAAAACAAGGGACATTTTTTAGGTACGAGTCAGCCAACATAGATCCCCAAACTGAGCCCACGTTTCTGCTCGAGCCGAACGCTCCGATACCTTGCGAAGACAACCGATACGATGCTGCGCTTTCGCTCAACACATTTGAGCACATTTACGACGTCACGCCCGTGCTTCGTGATCTAAACCGGGTCTTGAAGGAGGGCGGGAAACTGGTTTTCATTGTGCCCTTCATCTTCAGAGTCCACGGCCATCCCAGCGATTTTAGCCGCCATACACCAGCGTTCTGGCGTCAAAAATTAGCTGAAACGGGCTTCGAGATCAATGAAGTCGAAGCCCTGCACTGGGGACCGTTCTCCGCAGCCTGCACTGTGACAGGAATACCGGGTCCGTTTAAGAAAACCCGATTACGCGTCGCCATTTTCAAAGACTTCATTTTGAGCCTGATGAAGAGATCAGTATCCAAGCCCGGGCGTTTTCGGCAGGATCACCCAATCGTCAACTGTCCGCTAGGGTACTTAGTAACAGCGACGAAGAACAACTGATAAATTGCGACGTTGACATTGTTGCCGTCGCTCGCCCGACGAACACTAGTCACTGAACGAAGTTCTGAAAAAGGAACTTAACGGACGTATCTCTATCGTGCTTCCTCTTGTCACCATTGGAGTTACCTCATACAACTGTGAGAGTTCTCTCGACAGAGCAATATGCTCGGCACTAGATCAAGACTGGCCTGCGCTCGAAATCGTGATCGTCGACGATGCCTCAAGCGACCGGACCTGGGAAAAGATCCTGGCGCTCTCGACCATTCACCCAAACATCCGCGCTTTCCGGCAGAGTGAGAACGGTGGTGTGGCGGCGGCGAGGAACCGTATTTTAGCAGAAGCGCGCGGCGAGTTCGTTGCCTTTTTCGACGATGACGACGTGAGTGCCCCGGGGCGCGTGCGCCGGCAGGTGGAGCGCATCACCGGATACGAGGCGGAGCTTTCCGGTGGGGCGCCTGTGATCTGCCACACAGCCCGGCGGCAGGTCGGCACCGACGGCAGCACGCGGGTGGAGCCCACCATGGGGCAGCAAGAAGGGAAGCTTGCGCCGCGCGGAGAAGCTGTCGCCCACCGCATCCTCTTCGGCGCTCCCCTGGAGGATGGTTACGGCGCCCTTGCCACCTGCTCGCAAATGGCGCGGACGCAAACCTATCGGCAAATCGGCGGCTTCGATCCCGTATTCCGGCGCGTCGAGGACACGGATTTTTGCGTCCGTCTGGCGCTTGTGGGAGGACATTTTGTCGGCATCGCAGAACCTCTGGTCACACAAACGCTGACCCCGACGTCCGACAAGTCGCTGGAGGGAGAACTCGCGTTCAAGCTGATGCTCGTCGACAAGCACCGGGCGGTCTTTGCGGGGGAAGAACACTACCGCTATTGCCGTGAGTGGTTGATCACCAAGCACCACTGGTTGGCGGGCGACAGGATCGGCTTCGCCGCTCGCATGGGTGTCGCAGCACTGCGTCATCCGTTGTGGACTTGGCAAAGGCTGCGCCTTGCATTACCCAATCTCGAAGGCAACCGCGCTTTTTCCCGCTTTCATCGCGCCGCAAAGAGATCATGACCCCGAGCGAAAAGGTCACCATCGGCATAACCTGCTACAACGCGCGGGACACAGTCGCGCGCGCCGTGGCGAGTGCCCTTGCGCAGGACTGGGACGATCTCGAGGTGCTGATTGCCGACGACGCGTCCACCGATGGCTCGGCGGATCTCGTCGCGGAGATCATCGCCGATGACCCGCGCGCCCGTCTGATACGGCTGCCGGTCAACGGTGGAGCGGCGGCTGCGCGCAACGTCATCATCGCCGAGGCCAGCGGGGTCTTTCTGGCCTTCTTCGATGACGACGACGAAAGCATGCCGGATCGCGTGCGCAGACAGGTGGAAACAATTCTGGCCTTCGAGGCGGAAAAGGGTTCATTGCCGGTTGCCTGCTATGCTGCCGGCGAACGGCATTATCCCAACGGCTACATCAAGCCACTTCCCGCCATCGGTGCAAGCGAGGCGATACCACACGGCCCTGCCCTTGCCGACTATCTTCTCTTTCACCGCGTCCTGCCGCACTGGACCTATGCCAGCGGCACCCCCACCTGCGCCTTGATGGCGAGAACCGCGCTGTTGCGACGCCTGAAGGGTTTCGACAGCAGCCTGCGCCGGGTGGAGGATGTCGACTTCGCCATTCGGCTTGCACTGGAGGGCGGCTGGTTTATCGGCACCGCCGAGAAGCTCTTCATCCAGCACGCAAGCCAAGGCTCCGACAAATCCCATGCCAGGAACTGTAATGCGGAACGGGCCGTGGCTGAGAAGCATGCCGGCTATCTTCGTTCCATCGGCCGATATCATTATGCGCGAAACTGGCCGCTGCTGCGCTACTACCACTTCGAGCGCGATTACCTGCGGTTTGCGCTACAGTTCCTGAGGATCGCGCTGGTCAACCCGATCATCGCAACCAGACATATCCTCGCCACAGGTCCCAAGCGGCTTTCCCACGAACGCCGGATGTCGGCGGAGAGATCATAACATGCGGATGATGTTTGCAGCCCGGGCCATTCATAATATGGCCGGCGGCGTGGAACGCATGATCATTGCGATCATGAACGAGATGGTGGAACGGGGCCACGAGGTGGCATTGTTCACCTGGGATCGCGCCGAAGGCCAGGCATTTTACCCGATGCGACTGGAGATTCGCTGGTACAAACTTGGGCTGGGAGATCCCGCACGGCGGGCTGGCATGGCCCTGCGCCTGCAGCGTGCAGCAAGGGTGCGCAGCATGGTCAAGGAGTTTGCTCCCGAGGCCATCGTCGGCTTTCAGGGAGGCGCCTTCCGAGCCATGCTCGCCTACACGTGGGGACTGGGAATACCCGTTGTTGCGGCCGAACGCACCGCTCCTTCGCTCTATGAGCACGCCAGCACGGAATGGAACCGGCGCATCGAGCTGCTTTCCTTCCGTCTTGCTGCTGCCATAGCCGTTCAGTTTGATCGGTACCGATCAAGCTACCCCAATGCACTGCAGTCGAAGATTGTTGAGACGCCAAACCCGGTAGCGACGGCCGAAAGGCATGCTGAGCCAGGCGTTCCGGGGCCCGACCACCGGTACACCTTGTTGTCAGTTGGACGTCTCGGCTACCAGAAGAATTTCGACGTGCTTCTAGAGGCGTTTGAGTTGCTCGCGGACCGGTTTCCAGAATGGGATCTCCGGATCATCGGCGAAGGTGAGGATCGCGAGAAGCTCGAAGCTACGATCAAGGCTTCTCCCAGGCTGATAGACCGCGTTTTTCTTCCTGGCGCCACGAAAGACGTCGCCTCTTGCTATGTCGCGGCCCATCTCTTTTGCTTGCCCTCCCGCTGGGAGGGCTTTCCCAATGCGCTTGCCGAGGCCCTGGCGCATGGCTTGCCCGCCGTTGGATTTGCCGGATGCTCAGGTGTTGCAGATCTCATCGAAACAGGGACCACGGGCTGGCTGGCGGACGGCGTGAACAACGCCGAGTCCTTGGCGCATGCACTGGCCGAAGCCATGGAAGCAACGGAGCGGCGCACGTCCATGGGCGCGTTTGCAGTCCAGGCCATGCGGCGCTACGCCCCTAGCGAGTGTTACGACCGATGGGAGGCTCTTCTCATGAGAGTACGGTCAACATGAAGCTGCTCTTCTGCATCAAGGCATTGAGTACGCCAGGCGGTGGGGCGGAACGCGTCTTTGTCGATGTCGTCAACGGGCTCTACGAACGCGGTCACGACGTCGCCGTGTTGACCTTTGAGGCCGTTTCGGCACCCAGCTTCTACGAACTCGACGGTCGCATCCCCCGACTAGCATATCCGCGAGGCGGCATCAGGATCACGCAACCGAAAGCACTGTCAGCGCTCCGCCAGATCGTGCTGGACTATGCACCGGACGTTGCGATCAGCTTCATGCCCTCCTGCTATGTACCACTCAGTGCCGCACTCACCTGGTCCGGCGTTCCGGTTATCGCTAGTGAACACAATGTTCCGGCCCGTTACCGCAAGCAGCCCTTGCATTGGCTGTCCATCCTCGCATCGAGCCGATTGGTCGATCGCTTCACGGCCGTCTCGGCGCAGATGAAGCGACAGTATCCGGCAATCGTACGAAACAAGATGACCGTTATGCCGAACCCGGTTTCCGTTGCCGTGGGTGCAACTGCCAACGTGCTTGGCAATTCGAAGGCGCAGAAGCAAGTCATAGCCGTCGGAAGACTTCACGAACAGAAAGACCATCTTACTCTCATCAGGGCATTCGCCCGCATTGCTGCAGATTTCCCAGACTGGAGCGTGAAGATCTTCGGCGACGGCAGTGAGCGGGATAAACTGAAGCGGGAGATCGCTCTCCACAACCTGGAACAACGGGTATCACTGGCCGGGACGGTCAGTGATATCCAGGCGGAATATACCGCGGCCCAGTTGTACGTCATCCCATCTCGCTATGAGAGCCTCGGCCTTGCCACCATAGAAGCACTGGCGCACGGGCTTCCAGCTATCGGGTTTGCGGACTGCCCCGGGACGAACGAGATAATCCTGGATGGTGTGAATGGCGTTCTGGTAGATCCGGAGGATGACCGCGTCGCGGCACTTGCCGATGCGATGTCACTACTGATGGCAGATCCTACACGACGTCTGCACCTGGCCAACACGATAGGTAGCGATTTGTCCCGAAACGGGCTGCCGTCGGTCTTGCTTGAGTGGGAGAACCTCTTGGAAGACGTCGCGGCGCAGAGCCGCAGATCGGTGGAGAAGGCTTTACGAGTCGAATGTCCGCACCAATGACCGCCTCGGCAACGCTCTGACAGCGTGCGATGGAACCCATCGCCCAGGCCCGAGATCTCGACTTGATCTGCTCGTGCCGGACTGACGCCGGATGAACAGATCAAGCCTGAATTTATCCCTGGCTTCGCGACGGCAGTTCAAGGATGCGCAAGCACCACTTGACCGTTTTGCCTGGACGTCCGCCCGCTACCAACGCAGCGTCAACGAGCTCCCGAAGTTATGCCGGTCTGCGCCTCTCCGGATATCGAAATCATAGCCGGCCGCTAAGGAGAAGCGGTTGCCTTCGGCAATCTCGAATTTCACTCCGCCTACCAAGGCATCCCTACCGATCTCCTCGCCGTAGGTGGTAAAGCCGGTTCCTAAGACACTGACCGAGGCACTGTCATCGATCGCGATAAAGTCACGACGATATCCAAGCATGGCGGTCGGAATGAATTCCATATCGCCTGCCAATGAAAAGGGCCGGGAGACGGCAACGGCAGCGGTTGCATGTCCTTCCTCGAAGGTGTCATCCGAATTCGTGGCGGGAAGGACCGAGCCGCTTTCGGTGGCTCCTTCGAAGGCGAACGCCCGATAGCCGATCGTCATGCTTGGGATCAGGATGGTTTCCCCCTGGATCAGACGCTTCTGGATCGAGGCTTCCGCAAACCCGCCGAAGCCTCGGTCATCGCTGGTCAGGAGGGAGGGGTTACCCGAACCGAAGCTGATCTGGCGGGAAACATCAAGCTGTCCAAAACTCACGCCTGCGCGGCCGGACAGTTCGACACTTTCGAGATCGGCAAGGCCGTAGAGCGCCCCGTGATAGGTTTCAACTTTGCCACTGCCGCGAGCACCAGAGGCAATGTCGCTGCCTTCATACCGGATCGCGCCACCAACCCAGCCGCTGTCCATTGGAACGTCTAGGCCGAACGTTACACTTCCGCTGTTGGATTCGAAGCTGCCATAGTCGGCAAACCACCTCTCTCCCTCTGTCCAGAAACGTGTCTGGTCTCCAGAGAGACCGCCGAGGATTGCCATCTCAGTCTGATGCTGCCAGATTTGATCCGCGAAGCGTCCGACAGAAGCGACTGCCGTCTGTCCCGCGTCCACATAGATGGCGCCGGTTGCCTGCTCCAGGCCCGCACTGACACCCGCTGCACCTCCGAGATAAAGGCTTGAGAAGAGATCCGCGACCTCTTCCCCCGGGCGGACACCGGCGACAGGGCGTAGGGCATCTATGGCGCCACCAATCTGTCTTGCTGCATCGCTCTGGGCAACGCCGAAAACCTGAAGGTCGCCATAGGACAACGGTGTTGTGGCCAAGGTGACGCTGCTTTCGCCGTAGACCACATCAAAGCGGGTGTTTGCAGCCAGGCCAGCAGTTGGCTGGAGGAGACGGTCGAACGACCCCAGAACCTCTCCGTCCTGCACCTCAAGGAAGGTGAAGCTCTGGCCTAGCTCCGGAGTGAAGTTGTTGTTAGCGGCACCCGTAATGCCTCGAAGCAAGGGAGCAAGGGTTCCGCCCAGATCCGCCGTTCGCCCAACACCTGCAATCAAGATGCGGTCAAATCCGCCAGCGCCGCTATCTGCCGCCGGCCCATCGACCTCGATATTTGTCTGCGCAAGTGGATCAAGGACAAGGTTGCCATTGATGGTCAACAAGCCCGGAGAGGCTCCAGGCGACAGATGGCCGCGCGAGTTGACATTGCCGGTGATCACGCCGTTTCCGGAAAGAGTGGCGCCTGCTTCCACGAGCAGTGATGGCGTCTGCAGATTGCCGTCAACCCGCAGGTCCCCTCCCCCAACGCTCGTGCCCCGCTGGAAGTTTGCATTTCCGAGGACAACCAGAGTGCCCTCACCCGTCTTGGACAAGACGCCGGCACTTTCTACCGGCTTGGTCCAAATGATCCTATCCCCTTTGTCCGCGCTCACGACGAAAGTGCCCTCGTCTAGGGGATCAAGCCCATCCGAGCCTGAATCGAGCGCGCGGTCGAGGCGAAGAAAACCGCGTCCGTAGACCAGGTCGGTTCCGACAGCACCAAGATCTTCCGCGGTTTCAAGCAAGATGTTGGTGATTTGCGCGGGCGTATAGGTCGGAAATGCCTCAATGAGCACGGCAACAGCGCCCGCTACATGCGGAGCAGCCATCGATGTGCCTTGCATCGCGACATAGGAACCATTGGGGGCCGTGGAATAGATAGGGCGTTCGACGCTGTCGTCGTAGGCGCCCCCTGGCGCTGCGATGCACCATTCGGCAGCTACGCCGCAGAAATTTGAGTATTCCGCGATCACTTTCTGCGAATCCGTCGCCACGACCGCTATGATACGACCCCGCTTGATGCCGTCGGCCTTCTCAGCAGCAGCAAGGCCAGCGTCCGTCATATCGCTGAAATCAACGCCTTCAGATCCGGTATAGATTCGGTCTCCCGCCGAATTGAGTGTCCCGGCGTTAAGTGGGTTGATGAACGGGAACAGCCCGATGCCAGAAGGGTTCTCACCGTACACAGGCGCTTTCGCACGCTCGTTTCCGGCTGCAATCGTCAGGATCTGGCCTGCCCTAAGAGCAGCGCGAACCGCATTGGCCTCCTCGGTGAGATCATCCGTCGCCCAACTTGTTCCGCCGGCTTCGACGTCGGGGCCAAAGGAGCCGTTGATCACCCGCACGTCCGCCTGGGTCGCAAGATAGGCGATGGCGTTGGAGGTTCCAAAGCCAATGGAATTTGCTGGTCGGCATTTGCTCTCGTCGGTCAAATATACGTCGCTGCCGCATATCGACAATGCGCTGGCATGGTAGGTGACCCCGTCGATCTGGAACGTGCCGTCCTCCTCCAGAACATCTGCGTCGATCGAGGGAAGAGCCTGGATGGAGAGAATCGTCGCACCCGGCGCCACCCCCTGCATCCCTTGCCCATCGTTTGCGGCCGCTATGATGCCAGCCACGTGAGTACCGTGACCGTCACCGTCTTCGCTCGCCGTCGATGGTCGGAGATAACCTGCCTCGACGCTACCGGCTATGATGGCAAGTTCGGGATCGTACCAATGAACAAGCGACGTTGAGCGGGAGTCTAGCCTTCCCGCGAACTCTGAATGGACCCCGCCCCCGGATGTCCTATCGATGCCCGAATCGACAACCCCGACGACGACGCCTTTCCCCGTAAGGTTGAGATCAGCAGCTGCTTCCGTTCCAATCGCGCCGACGCCCCAATTGCGCTGGAATTCAGGTATCGCTGAAAGGTCGACGTCGTTGTCTGCACCGGGTGGACGGGTAAGTTTGGTAGCTGCGAAGCCGGTGCTTCTGTTCTGCAGCCCCCTGGCGTGGTGAAGCGCGATATCGGTTGCCAGCGTTATCGCCGGCTCCAACTCAGGCGCCAGCCTGACAGCCTCGTTACGTATTGCACCGGCGCGAAATGGCGTTATCCGACTGTTTTCGTAAACAGATGCAAGGAAGGACGACTGGCCGTTGGCAGCTGCGAGCAGCAGTGCATCCGACAAGGCCTTTGACAGGGAGACCAGTTGAAGCTCGGGCCTTCCATCCTCTCCTCGTGCGGGACCCGCAATAGGGGCGGCAGACATCATCAATGCGGCGAACACCACCGCATACCTAGAACGTGTATTCACCTAAAGCCCCCGACCACCCCATCTATATGGGCACATAGATCTACGAGCCGGCAGGCAAAGCAAGAGATTTTTGTGCACGTTGCAGTTGATACGTGCTTTTGCCGCTAGTTGGAGAACGGGTGTGGAGTTCTGATCACATCTTGCCCCTGAAGGTCGGCCGTCCATGGTCGCTCACGAATGCAAACCACTGCGCCATAGCCTCAGGCTTGTCACATGACAAAGTGGATGTGCGGTCGGCCGTGATGCGTCGACCGCTCCACCCGCGCCGTCACCCTGAAAACCTCGCGCAGCAAAGTTTCCGTCAGGACCGCTTCGGGAGTACCGGCGGCGGCGACGCGGCCCTGATTGAGCACGATCAGATGGTCGCAGAACATTGCGGCATGGTTCAAGTCATGCAGCGCGATCACGCTGGTGACCGGCAGGCTGGCGACGAGGCGCAGGAGGCCGATCTGGTGCTGGATGTCGAGGTGGTTGGTCGGTTCGTCAAGGATGAGCTCCTGCGGCGATTGCGCCAAGGCGCGGGCAATGTGGACGCGCTGTTTTTCGCCGCCCGAAAGGCTCTGCCACAGGTCATTGCGCTTCTCCACCATCCCTGCCCGCACCAGCGCCTCCTCCACCGCCGCCTCGTCCGCCGCCGACCAGTCGGAGAACATCGAGCGGTGCGGGAAACGGCCGAGCTTGACGACGTCGATGACGCGCAGGTTAGCATTGGTGGTGGCGTGCTGCTCGACGAAGGCGACGCGCTTGGCAAGCGACCGGCGTCCGACCGTGCCGATGTCGCGGCCATCGAGCGTGATGCGGCCGGCGGATGGGGTCTTTAGCCCGGCGAGCAGGCGCAAGAGCGACGTCTTGCCGGAACCGTTCGGCCCGAGCAGGCCGAGCATGCGACCGGGTTCGGCCTGCAGCGACACGCCGTCGAGCACGGTGCGCTTGCCGATCTTCCAGACGAGATTTTCGGCGGTGATGCTCATGAGGCGCGCTGGAACCGGTAGAGGACGAAGGAGAAGAAGGGCACGCCCACGAGCGCCGTCACCACGCCGATCGGCAGCACCTGCTGCGGGATCAGGATGCGCGAGGCAATGTCGGCGAGCACCATGAAGATCGCCCCGGCCACAGCACAGGCGGGCAGGAGGCGGATATGAAGCGGGCCGACCAGGAAGCGGGCGGCATGCGGCACGACGAGGCCGACGAAGCCGATGGTGCCGACCATCGAGACAATCGTTGCCGTCATCACTGCCGTCAGGGCAAAGAGCGCGATGCGGGCGCGCGCGACATTGACGCCGAGCGAGGCGGCGGCCTCGTCGCCGAAGGCAAAGGCGTCGAGGACGCGGGCATAGAGGAGGCAGGGGATGAGGCAGAGGCCGACGACGGTGGCGACCAGCATGAATTCCGGCCAGCGCACGCCGCCGAAGCTGCCGAGCAGCCAGAACATCACATCGCGCGCCTGCTGCGCATTGCCGGAGGTGGTGACGATATAGGAGGTGGCAGCATTGAAAAGCTGCGAGGCGGCAACGCCGGCAAGGATTGTGCGGTCGGCGCCGCCGCGCGTGCCGTTGGACAGGAGCGCGACGAAGAAGAAGGCGGCAAAGGCGCCGGCAAAGGCGCCGGCGGAAAGCGAGACGGCACCGGCGCCAAGGCCGAGGATGACGATTGCAACGGCTCCGGTGGACGCGCCGGCCGAGATGCCGAGGACATAGGGTTCAGCCAAAGGGTTCCGCAGGAGCGCCTGCAGGATGGCGCCCGAGAGCGCGAGCCCCGCACCGCAGAATGCGGCGACAAGCGCGCGGCTGAGGCGGTAGTCCCAGATCACTGTCTCGTGGATCGGGTTGAGCTGCACCGCCGTCCAACCGAGGCGGTTGGTAACGGCCGAAACGGTTGTCGACAACGGGATCGGCAGGTCGCCGATCCCGACGCTGATCGCAACGACAAGCCCGATCGCGCCGCCGGAAAGAACCAGCAGCGCAAGGAGGGCGCCAAGCCCGCGGGCGGTGCCGGTCGCTTGCGTCACTTCAGGAGACCAAGGTCCTTCAACTGCTTCGCCACCTCTTCGGCACCGAAGATCGTACGGATGGTCGGGTTCATCGCCTGGCCGTCCATAACGACGATCGCCTTGTTCTTCACCGCAGGCATCTGGCTGACGGCCGGATCACTGTTGAGGAAGGCGATCTTGGCTTCCGGCTTGTCGAGCTCCCAGCGGTTGCGGTCGAGGCTCGCGACAACGATGACATCCGGATTGGCGGCGATGATGCCTTCCCAGCCAAGCGTCGGCCATTCAGCTTCCGCATCGATGGCGTTCACGCCACCCAGCACGTCGGCGATGAAGCCGGAGGCGCCGTTCTTGCCGCCGAGATAGGCGTCCGCGGAAGGCGCGGGACTGGAGAACCAGAAGACATAGGAGAGCTTCTTGCCGTCCGCCGCAACGCTCGACCGCAGCGCCGCCTCGCGCTGCTTCAGGTCTTCGATCAGCGCCTGACCGCGATCGGCAACATCGAAAATCTGCGACAGATCGTCGATCTCCTTATAAAGGAGGTCCATGCTCCACAACGCGTCACGGCTGCCATACTGATCCTGCACCTTGTCGGTGCTGAGGCAGGTGCTGGGCGAGAGGTAGGTCGGAACGCCGACTTTCTCGAAGTCCTCGCGCTTGGCGACCTTGCTGGTCGGGCCGATCAGGCTAGGCAGGGCGGCGGCGACAAAATCCGGGTTCTCGGCCAGCAGGGATTCGAAAGTCGGGAACTCGACCGTCAGCAACTTGACCTTGGCGTTCGCCTCCTCGACCTGCGGCATGACCTTGCTCGGCCAGAAGGCGGTGCCGACCATCCTGTCTTCCAGGCCCAGCATCAACAGGATTTCGGCGCTGTTCTGGCCAAGGCCGATCGCCCGCTCCGGGGCTTTCTGGAAAGTGACTTGCGCGCCGCAGTTTTCGATCGTCAGCGGATACTGGGTGGCGGCGGCGGCGCAGGTCGAGGCGGCGGCGAGCGCGGCGACTACGGCCGAGGCAGCGAAAAGAGATTTGAAAACGGTCACTGAGCAGATCCTGTCGTTGCGATTGCCCGCCTATAGCTTCGGCCACAGCAAAAACAAGAGAAGATTTGTCATAATTCGATTTGGGCTCCAAGTGGTCCCCTTCGCGAATTGGAAATCTCGCCGAGTCCAGCTGTCACTCAGCTTGAGATTCCAACCACTACAGAGGATCTTTCGGCCGTCGCGTCGCCAGCATTCGGCGCAGCCCTGCGTCACGTTCCCGCACCAAGCGCTCCGCGGGGACGTCCTTGTAAGCACGCTCCACGGCCGTTGTCACCCGCTGTTGTAGATCTTGGTCGGGCAGCGGTGTGCCGAGCTCGCGCCAGAGCCTGTCCTGCATAGGAGCGAACATGTCCCAGAAGCCCTGCATGCCTCGGTCACCGCCGGCAAGTCGGTAGGTCAGGAATGGTCCCATCAAGGCCCACCGTAGGCCAGGACCATCGGTGACGGCGCGGTCGATGTCTTCGGCCGAGGCAACGCCGTTTTCGAGCATGTGGATCGCCTCGCGGAAGATGGCGGCCTGCAGACGGTTCGCGACGTGCCCGTAGATCTCCTTCTCCAGCCGGATCGTCGTCTTCCCCATTCGCTGATAGAACTGCTCGGCACTTTGCAAGGCGGTCTCCCCCGTTCCCTCGCCGCCCACAACTTCGACCAGCGGAACCAGGTGCGGCGGATTGAAGGGATGCCCCAGCACAACCCGTTCGGGATGAGCGCAGGCGCTCTGCATTTCGGTGACTGAAATTGCGGAGGAGCTTGACGCGATCACCACGTTTGGAGAGGTCGCGGCATCGATCCGCCGCATAAGTTCGATCTTCTCCTCCACCCTTTCGATGGCGTTTTCTTGCACGAAGTCTGTTCCTCGACAGGCCTCGGAGAGATCCGCGGTGAACCTCAGCGTTCCGCGCGGCTTCTTTCCCACCACCGCATCTGGAAGCGAAGGCCAGCAACGTTCGACGGCAAGCTCCAGATCTTTCCCAGCACCCTCGCGAATATCGGTTGCGACGACATCCAGCCCGTGGGCCAGGAAAAGGCACGTCCAGCTGGCGCCGATGATGCCCGTTCCGACCACAGTCACGCTTTTGATGTCATGCGCGTTCAAGGCGATGCTCCTGCTCTGCCTGTCCTTCGAGCGGTGCGCTCCGATCAGGCACGCTTGCCCATGATCAAAGGCAAGTCTGCATCATCGGTTCTGTTGAGGGTGCGGGCACGGTCCGCGGTACGGATGAAGCCAGCCGCCTGGTCGAAGCCCGTGTCGAAACGCCGGGCGGTCGAGATATCGCTCATTGCTTCGAATGCAGCTTTGAAGTCGGCGGGACTGCGCGCTTCCGGCGGGAGGTAGACGCCTTCGGTCTCGACGACATGGACGACGGAGAAGACCCCGGCACCGGCGCCGATGATGGTTTTTTCAGGCGCATCCTCGGAGGCCATGAAGACAACGGCCGGAGAAACAGCTTCGGGATCGAGACGGGCAGCAGTATCGGGGGCAAGCAGTCCGCCCGTCATGTCGGTGGTTGCGAGCGGCGACAGGCAGTTGACGCGGATGCCGCGCTTCCGGCCTTCCTGCTGCAGCGTCATCATTAGCCCGATCATCCCCGTCTTGGCCGCGGCATAGTTTGCCTGGCCGAAATTACCGTAGAGGCCGGAGCAGGAGGTGGTGAGAACGATCCTGCCATAGCCTCGGGTGCGCATCTGGTCCCAAACGGCGCGGCAGCAATTGGCTGAACCGGTGAGGTGCACGGCGAGGACCTTCCCGAAGTCGGCCATCTCCATCTTCGCAAAGGAACGGTCCCGCAGAATCCCTGCGTTGTTGACGAGGATGTCGATCCGTCCCGTTCGGGCCATCACGCGCTCCACCATCGCTTCGACGGCGGAAAATGAGGAGACGTCGGCCGGCTCGGCCATCGCTTGCCCGCCTTCCGCCAAGATCTCCCGCACCACCGATTGTGCCGCAGTCCCGGCAGCGCCATCCGGTCCTGCCAGGTCGTTGACGACAACGAAGGCGCCGGCTCGAGCAAGCGCCAGAGCATGGCAGCGCCCTAGGCCGGAGCCGGCTCCGGTCACGATTGCCACGCGGCCGTCCAAGTCTTTGCTCATAGGTCGCCCCCCTTCTGCTGCCGCTAGAACTGCACACGATCGGCGCCTTTGAGAGAGAGCATCTCCCGGGCGTCGGTCGGAGTGGCGATGTCCAGCCCCAGTGCTTCGAGCACCTGCCGGATGCGGCGCACCTGGACGGCATTGGAGGTCGCCAGCTTACCTGGACCATCCCAGAGCGAATCCTCCAGCCCAACGCGGATATTGCCGCCCATGGCAGCAGCCATCGTCGTGACCGGAAGCTGATGGCGACCTGCCCCCAGGACGGACCAGACATAGTCATCGCCAAACAGCCGGTCGGCCGTGCGCTTCATGTGCATGACATCGTCGGGATGGGTGCCGATGCCGCCGAGAATGCCGAAGACCGTCTGGATGAACAGCGGCCCCTGGACCAGTCCGCGGTCGCGGAAATGCGCCAGATTGTAGAGATGGCTGGTGTCATAGCATTCGAACTCGAAGCGCGTGCCGTTGCCGC
Organism: Pseudorhizobium sp.; assembly: GCA_035998065.1. Lineage (GTDB taxonomy): Bacteria > Pseudomonadota > Alphaproteobacteria > Rhizobiales > Rhizobiaceae > Neorhizobium. Next base: position 1,338 of record DASYHX010000527.1, on the reverse strand, counting down.
CGCAATGCTCCAGTATGTGCTCGATATCCTTGAAGGTGTTCCGGAATACGGTGTCGCGGGTCTTCTCCAGGTAGGCCGGCTCCCACTCATACTGAAAGTTCTCGTAGCGACCGAGCATGGGATAGAGTCCGAAGTTCATCGATCCCATGTTGAGAGACGCGACTTCGGGAGCGAACTTCAGGGCCGGCTGAAGGCGCTCTTCCACGGTCATTGTGGGGCTTCCGCCGGTGGTGAGGTTCAGCACCGCATCCGTCGCCTGCTTGATCCGTGGCAGGAAGCGCGCAAACGCTTCAGGATCCTGCGTCGGGCGGCCGTCTTGCGGATTGCGGGCATGCAGGTGCAGGATCGCCGCACCGGCTTCGGCCGCCTCTATGGCGTTCGCGGCGATCTGGTCCGGGGTGACCGGCAAGTGCGCAGACATGCTCGGCGTGTGTATGCCGCCTGTGATGGCACAGGTTATGATGACCTTGCGGGATGATCGAGCCATAGTCTTGTGCTTCCTTGCTCTCAGATGTTTTCGACGTTGCCGCAGACGCTGATGGCTTGCCCGGAGATGTTGGCGCCGCCGGGCGAGGTAAGGAAGAGCGCCATGGCGGCGACATCCTCCGGCTCCACCATCCGGCGCAGCGAGATGTTGGAGAGGTACTGGGCCTCCATCTCCTCATAGGTGATGCCCGAGGCTGCAGCGCGCTCGCGAATGACGCTTTCGATGCGGGCCCCGCGCACCACGCCCGGCAGGATTGCATTCACCCGGACGCCATCCGGCCCCATCTCCTTCGCCAGGCTCTGGGTCAGCCCGACGATGCCCCATTTGGCAGCCGAATAGGGCGTGCGAAGCGCATAACCCAGTCGCCCGGCCACGGATGAGATGTTGATGATCGACCCGGCTTCGCTGGCGCGCAGCAGCGGTGCCGCCCGCCGCACCACCAGGAACTGGCCCATCAGGTCGATATCGAGGGTGCGGCGGATGTCGTCCACCGACAGTTCGTCGATCGCGCCGGTGGGTCCAGCGATGCCGGCATTGTTGATCAGAACGTCCAGCCCGCCAAGCTTCGCCGCGGTCGCTCCCAGAAGAACGTCGACCTGCGCTTCGTCGGCGATGTCGGCTTTCACGGCGGCGACCTGCGGATGAGCCTTCGCAAAACATCGCAGGGCCTCGTCGTCGATATCGCAAATCAGCACCTTCGCCTCGGCTTCCAGGAAGCCGCGGGCGATCGCGGCGCCGATGCCGGAAGCACCGGCTGTCACCAAAACCCGAAGTCCGGGGCGCGGGCTCATCCGCTTGATCATGTTCATGTGCTGTCCACTCGATTGCATGCGGGCGACGTCATCTCAGGC
>DASYHX010000518.1:0-6081 GCA_035998065.1 Pseudorhizobium sp. | reverse complement strand
TCTTCTCCCGCCTCCGTGAAGGTCGGCGCACCGGGGCGGCGGTTCATCAGGTCGCAGCCGAGGCTCGTCTCGAGCCGCCGGATCTTGTGGCTCACGGCCGACTGCGACAGCCCCAGCGCTTCGGCCGCGCGGGTGACGCCGCCGTGATGACGAACCGCCGACAGCACCCGAAGCGCATCGATCTCCAGCCGCCGGTTGTTCAGGTCGCTCACTGCGTTCATCCGCGATCTCCTCTGGCCGAAGCATGACCTACGACCTGTGCACTGACAACCTAAAATGACAGATCCTACAGCCAGATCATGATCCCATCGAAATTTGTCATGTGATGGCACAAAGGTGCTCGACTAGAGAATGGCCTCCTTTCTTGCCGCACGAGGCCCCTATGACCGATCAGGCTCTCTTATCTCCGACACCGAAAACGAGCCGGCTGCTCTGGCCGCTGATGGCAATGCTCCTGATCATCGGCTGGAGTTCCGGCTTCGTCGGCATCCGCTATGCGAGCGAAGAGGCAAGCGTCGCGCTGCTGCTCTTCTGGCGCACGCTGCTTTCCGGCGCCATTCTGCTCCCCTTCGCCCTTCTGATCGGGCCGAAGATGCGGTGGCGGGGCATCCGCGACCAGATGCTGTTCGGCGTGATGTCGGTGTTTCTTTACCTCGGCGGCTTTGCGCTGGCGATCGAGCAGCGGGTGCCGACGGGGCTGGTGGCTCTCATTTCCGATCTGGTGCCGCTGGCGATTGCCGCCCTTGCCCAGCCGGTTCTCGGCGAGCGTTTGAGCGCGCGGCAATGGCTTGGGACGGCGATTGCCGTCATCGGCGTCACGATCGTGTCCTTCGATAGCCTGAGTCTCGGCACGGCGCCATTTTGGGCCTATGGGGTGACGGTCGCCTCCATGCTCATCTTCGCACTCGCCTCGGTGGTCTACAAACGTCGGCGCACAGAGCCGATGCCGGTGCACCAGAGCCTGTGCATCCACAGCCTGATTGGCTGTCTGCTGTTCGGGCTGTGCGCACTGTGGCAAGGAAGCCTCGCGCCGCCGCTCACCACTGGCTTTGCCATCGGCATGGCCTGGCTCGTGCTGATCGCCACCTTCATGGCCTATGGCATCTACTACACCGCCTTACGGATGTTCCCCGTCGCCAAGGTTAGCGCCGCGATCTATCTCAGCCCGCCGGTCACCATGCTGTGGGCGTGGGCGCTGTTTTCCGAGCCGCTGACCATTGCCATGTTTACCGGACTGGCGGTGACCCTCATCGGCGTCTGGATGACATCTCGGGATTAAGCCTGCCCTAGTCGCTGTCGGCGCGCCGCAGGCCGCTGACCAGTTGCCGGAACGCGTCCACCGCTCTGTCGTGCGTGGCGCGGGGATCCTCGGAAGCAGCAATCCACAGCGCCGCGTTGAGCGCCGCCCCGTTGATCAGCCGAGCGGCAGCTTCGGCATCGACGGGCTTTGCCGTCCCCTCCTCGATCAGCGACTGGATTGTCCGGGTGCTGGTAACGAGGCAGGCGTTCTGGTTTGGCCATTGGGACGGGTCACCGAGCACGGACGGCCCATCGAGCAGCATGATGCGCTGGATCTCAGGCTCGAGCGCCATCTCGATATAGGCGACGCCCTCGTCCAGGAAGCCCTGCCACAGGTTGTCTGCTGCCTCGCGTGCGGCGCGCATGCGGGCCACCACTTCGGCATCCATCTGGTCGACCACCGCCTGGAGGAGACCCTTCTTGTCGCCGAAGTTGTGGTAGAGGGCGCCGCGGGTCAAACCGGCCTCGGCGGTGAGTTCATCCATGGAAGCCGCAGCATAGCCGTTTTCGGCAAACGCTTTGCGCGCCGCGGCAATAAGTTTCGCCCGCGTTTCCTCCACCATTTCGGTCCTTCGCCTGCCTACCATCAATGCCTCCATTGGCATACGTATCGTATGCTAGTTGACATACGACGTGTATGGATTATTTCTGCATACGAAGCGTATGTATTTCGCTTCTACGTCCGTGACAAGATCATCCCGGCAGATGATCACCCGGTTGCCGCTCTTCCGGGTGCGCGCTTCTGCCGTTCATCCAAAGGAGTCTCCCATGAGCAAACGCGACGCCATTTTCCCGGCAGGCCGTCAGTCTCTCTACGACATCAACAAGTATTCCGCAGCAATCCGCTCCGGCGACCTCCTGTTCGTCTCCGGACAGGTGGGCAGCCGCGACGACGGTTCCCCAGAACCGGATTTTGCCAAGCAGGTGCAGCTTGCCTTCGATAACCTGAAGAACGTGCTGGTTGCGGCCGGCTGCAGCTTCGACGACATCATCGATGTCACCACCTTCCATACGGATCCGGAAAACCAGTTCCCCTTCATCCAGCCGATCCGTCTCGCAGCCTTCGGCGACGCGCCCTATCCCAACTGGACGGCGGTCGGCGTCAACTGGCTCGCCGGTTTCGACTTCGAGATCAAGGTGATCGCAAGGATTCCGCAGTCGGTCTGAAGACACACATCAAGATCCTGGTCCCGCGCACTTCCCCGATGGCTTGCGCGGGAACTTCCGCAGCGTTGCGGCGTCTTCCTGCGGGCGCAATCTGTAGAACGGACGCGGGTGCATGCAGGAGATCGGTCAGGTTCTGGAAATCTGGCGCTACCCGGTGAGTTCAGTGTCGGGTCAAATGCTGAGAACCGTCGAAGTTTCGCCGGCCGGCGTTGCCGGTGACCGCCGCTTCGGGCTCTTCGAACGCGCATCGGGGCGCCCAGCCGCGCCTGAGCAGGAGCCGAAATGGCGACCGGCGCTGCATCTTTGCGCAGAGCAGTGCGATAAGGCTCTGCCGACCCTCAGCATTCCTGGGAGCGCGCCCCTTCCCCTTGACCATCCGTCGCTGGCAGGGCGCCTAACCGACTATTTCGGCTTCGAGGTCGATATTGCCGCCCATGACGGCCCAGCGGGCGGCGCGGACTGGCTGTTTCCCATCATCCCCGGCCGCTACGTCGTCTCGCCACTGCACCTGGTGACCACCGCATCACTTTCTGCGCTGTCGACCGCAACCGGGCTAAATTCCGTCGACCGTCGCCGTTTCCGGCCGTCGATCCTGATCGAAACCAACCAAGAGGGATACGTCGAAAACGACTGGCTTGGTCAGGCGCTGAGGATCGGGACCATTGACGTGTCCGTCAGCGAGCGGACAAGGCGCTGCGGCATGACGCTCGTTTCGCAGCCAGGCATTGATGAAGAGCCAAACGTGTTGCGCGGCATCATGCGCCACAATGCCCGCAGCCTTGGCGTTTACGCCAACCCGCTGGGCTCAGGAGCAATCTCCGTGGGTGATCCGGTTTACGCTGGGATCTGAATGAGGTGCGGCTTGCCTTCACCTGCCACATCGGCAAGGATGGCCTCGGCCACCGTTTCACCTATCTCGCAGGCACTGGTGATTCCTTGCACGAAGGGCTGCTTGTGCAGGAGGAAGGAGATCGCCGCGCAGTAGAGTCGGTTGCATAGCGGCTGGTCGAGCTTCGGGCGGTAGAGATCGTCGACGTCTATGCCGCCGGTTCGTACCGTTTCCACCGAGCCATCCTCGCCCATCATCGCGCCTGCCTTTGGCGTTTGCGAACGCTGCACGCCGCCTTGGGCCACGAGCGTCGGGAATGGCAGGTCGGTGGCTGAGAGGGACGCCTGGCCGGTTGCGTCGATGAAGGCATCAAAGACGTGCCTCTCCTCGCCCAGCTTCACCGTAGCTCCGCGCGCAAGGCCCTCCTGGCTCACCTCGTAGTCCTCACCGAGCTTGAGGATATCGAGCTTGCCGGCGCGGTGCAGCGCGAGCAGCCTGCGGATCGACATCAGAGGTACCGTCGCATACTCATCAATGAAGACTCCCTTGAAATAACGGTGGAAACGCTTCAGGTCGGTCTCGTCGAGATGCGGCACGACGCGGGCAATGATCTCGTGGGTGATGAGGATCGCGTAGCGCCACGGCACGGTATAGCGGCGCTCACGGTTGTACTCGACTTCGGCGAGGTTCTTCGCAGCCCAGGCGAAGGGATCGCTTTCGGTCCGCTCAGCATAATAAGCCGACGCAAAGCTCTCCACGTCGAGATCGAAGAGCCCGATCTTGGAAGCGTATTCAGGGTCGGCGGCCAGGATCTCCTGGCGGAACAGTTCGAATACGTCGTCGAGCAGGTCATGGCGTCCTGTGGCGATCAGTGCATCCACCGCCTCCTCGGTACAGACCTTTGGTGTCAGATAAGGCAAGGGACAGTAGAAATCGGCCTCCGGGAGCAGGCCCTTGCGCGACATCATGGTAGCGTGGAAGCCTTCACTTGCCGTCGCCGGCTGGTACTGCAGCTCGCCACTCGCGTCGAAACAGAAGGCACCTTTCGCGGTCGCCACCGTCATCAATGCATCGATTGCGCTCAACGAGGTGCCGAGAATGCCGACGCGGACGGCGCCGATCTGGCCGAGCGCGGGTGCCGGCCAGGGGGAGACGAAGTAGCCAGGGCGAATTTCGGTGTTTTCAGGCCAGTTGTGCCCCGTCGCCATGACGACATGTTCGAAGATGGCATCGAGTTGGGAACCGTCGCCGCGCGTTACCTTCAGGCGGATATCGCCGGGTTGCAGCGCAATATCGACCACGCGGTGGCGTTCCAGTACCTCAATTTGATGTCCGTTCTCCTGGCCGATCGCGACGATGCGCAGGAACTGCGCGCGCATGTATTCGCCCAGGACAACTCGAGGATAGAACTCGCGCTCGTCGATCGCCTCGCGGGCAATGCCGAAGCGGGCAAGATCCTGATCGCCCTGGCGCTGCAGCCACTCCACCAATGTCTCCGTCAGCGCCGGAAACTCGATGCTCGGGATGTTGGAGAGCATGGCCGGATCGTGATATCCGGATGGTAGGGCGTACCCTTTCCGGGCTCGGCTTCCGCTTCAAAAACAGTGATGGACAAAGGCAGTTTGGAGACGACGAGACTCTTGAGGGTATAGAGACCCGTTGGGCCACAGCCGATCACGGCAATTCGTGGGATCATCTGAAATGTTCGTCCGGACAGCGAGGAGAGCCCTCAGGGTCTCCTATAATGTGCGACGCGGGGTCTTGTTCCGCTGCGGGACTTTGCTTTTTTACCCAGGCCATTGACACCTATTAATTACCCTTCGACGCCGCTCATCCGGCGCGCCCTCACAGCCAGCCGGCCTTCTTGAACCGGTAATAAAGGAGGGCGCAGAGGCCAAAGATGACGATCAGCACGACATAGTAGCCGTAGCGGGTGGTTAGTTCCGGCATGTTCTCGAAGTTCATCCCGTAGATGCCGGCAATGGCCGTCGGGACGGCAAGAATGGCTGCCCAGGAGGCCAGCTGTCGGGTGATGGCCCCTTGCCGCTGCTGTTCCAGGAGGTTGGAGGCCTCGAAAACCGAGGTGATCACTTCGCGCAGGCCACCCACCATGCCCTCGATCCGGCGGACGTGATCGTTGACGTCGCGAAAAAAGGGCCTGGCGTTCTCGTCGATGCAGGGCAGATCGAGATGGACGAGCTTGCCTGAGACATCCGACATGGGGCCCAAGATGCGACCAAACAGGATCAACTGGCGCCGCAGGCGAAACAATCGCCGGATCTGCTCGCGCTCCAGAAAGGACGCGAGCATGTGCTTTTCCATCTTCAGCACCTTGTCCTCGGTTTCCTGGACCACCGGAAGATAGCCATCGACGATGAAATCGAGGATCGCATGGAGAACGTAGTCCGGCCCTTGCGCGAGGTACTGGGGTGATGCTTCGAGTTGCGAACGCAACTCCGTGTGTCCCCGCGCCGAACCGTGGCGCACCGAGATGATGTGCTGCCGGCCAACGAAGATCGCGGTCTCGCCGTAGCGGATCTTGTCGCCCTCAAGATGGGCGGTCTTGGCGACAACGAAGAGCTGCTCACCATAGATCTCCACCTTCGGCACCTGATGCGCCTTCAGAGCATCCTCTACCGCGAGTTGGTGAAGACCGTATGTTTTCGCCAAACCCTCAATCTCGCTGGCGACCGGCTCGTGCAAGCCGATCCAGACAAAATCCTCAGGGCCGAGCGCGGGAGGGGTCCCCTCCACTGCGACCGGCTCGCTCTGCTTGCCGCCGCGGT
>DASYHX010000433.1:0-1997 GCA_035998065.1 Pseudorhizobium sp. | reverse complement strand
CCGCGACAATACGGCCACAAGCCGTGACTATGTCGCCGACATTTCCGGCTCCCGGTATTTCATCGAGCAGCCGCCGATCCAGGACTACGCCGATCTTGATCGACGCATGCGCGAAGGATCTCTTTCGCTGGCGGTCGAGATCCCGCCGGGCTTTGCCGAACGCATCGCCCGCGGCAACAATGTCGAGGTGGGAGCCTGGATCGACGGAGCGATGCCGCAGAGGGCGGAAACGATCCGCGGCTATGTGCAGGGGATGCATGCCAGCTGGACGACCAGGCAAGCGCGCGCCATTCAGTGCGACGCCGCGGCGTCTTTCGCCGTCGAAACCCGCTTTCGCTATAACCCGGGGATCGAGAGCCTCATCGCCATGGTGCCGGCGGTCATCCCGCTGCTTCTGCTGCTGATCCCAGCCATTCTCGCCGCCCTGTCGGTGGTTCGGGAAAAGGAACTCGGTTCGATCATCAACTTCTACGTGACCCCGGTCACGCGGCTCGAATTCCTGCTGGGCAAGCAGGCGCCCTATCTGGCGCTCGGGGTCGCCAATGCGGTGCTGCTCTGGCTCTTTGCGGTCTTCGTCTTCCAAGTGCCCTTCACCGGGAGCCTGCCGACATTCGCGCTGGCGGCGGTGCTGTATGTTGCCTTTTCGACTGCCTTCGGTTTGCTCGTCTCGAGTTTCCTGTCGAGCCAGATCGCGGCCATCTTCGGGACCACGATGATGACCATCATCCCCGCCACACAGTTTTCCGGGATGATGGACCCCGTGTCGTCGCTGCAGGGCGTCGGGGCCTGGATCGGCGCGATCTATCCGACGACCTATTTCAACATCATTTCCCGCGGCACCTTCTCAAAGGCGCTGACCTTCGACGAAGTCGGTGGCGCCCTGCTGCCCCTCCTGATCGCCAGTCCGCTGCTGATTGCGATCGCCGCACGTCTCCTCAAGAAGCAGGCACGCTGATCATGCGGTTCGGGACCATCTTCCATCTCGGCGTAAAGGAGTTGCGCGGCCTCATGCGCGAGCCGGCCCTCATCGCCTTCATCCTCTATGCCTTCACCATCGCGGTATACACGGAAGCGAAGGCCGTTCCGGAAACATTGAACAACGCCCCCATCGCCATCGTCGACGAGGACAATTCCCCGCTCTCACGGCAGATCGCCGATTCCTTCCTGGCTCCCTACTTCAAGCCGCCGGTGATGATCTCGGCGGCGGAGATGGACGCCCGCATGGATGCCGGCACCGACACCTTCGCACTCGACATCCCGCCGAACTTCCAGAGCGACCTGATTGCGGGCAAGGCTCCGGTCATCCAGCTCAATGTCGACGCCACCCGCATGACGCAGGCCTTCTCGGGCTCCGGCTACATTCAGAGCATCGTCGCCACCGAAGTTGCGGAGTTCGGCGTGACGGATGCGGTTGGTGCCGGCCCGGACGTGGGGCTGACGCTTCGTGCGAGGTTCAATCCCGAGCTCAACCAGATGTGGTTCGCGTCGGTGATGAACGTCATCACCAACGTCACCATGCTGTCGATCATCCTGACCGGCACCGCTCTCATCCGCGAGCGGGAACACGGGACGGTGGAGCATCTCCTAGTGATGCCGCTGACGCCCTTCGAGATCATGGCGGCAAAGGTCTGGTCGATGGGACTTGTCGTCCTTGTCGCCACCTTCCTGTCGCTTGTCGTCGTGGTGCAGGGATTGCTGCAGGTGCCGATCGAGGGTTCGCTTACGCTGTTCATGGCGGGCGCAGCGGTTCACCTTCTCGCCACCAGCGCAATGGGTATTGCCCTGGCCACCATCGCCGGTACGATGCCCCAGTTTGGCCTGCTCCTGATGCTTGTCCTTCTGCCGCTCCAGATCTTGTCAGGAGCGACCACGCCACGCGAGAGCATGCCGGAAGTAATCCAGACGATTATGCTAGCCGCGCCGAACACGCATTTCATCCTGCTCGCACAGGCAATTCTCTACCGCGGTGCCGGCCTTTCGGTGGTGTGGCCGCAGTT
>DASYHX010000429.1:0-3029 GCA_035998065.1 Pseudorhizobium sp. | reverse complement strand
GATGAAAACGAATGAGGACGACACGGTGACTGCTTATGAGAAGGCTTCTCAGCACCAGGACGCGGTGCCGAAGTCCAAGGCCTTCTTCCAGAAAGCCCTCGCTGACGAGCAGCGCCATCGCGCCTGGATGGACACCACCGCCCAGCAGCTTTCGTAGGCCCCATCTATATACTTTTCATACGAAGACGGGAGGCGGCAGGGCCGCCCCCCGAACAGGCTTATGCGAGAAGGAGTGGGGCGATGCGCTTTGTACCGACGCTCGTACATGGCATCGCAGACTATCTCGTCGGTGCGGTCATGATTGTGCTCGCTTTCGGCGTCGGGGTCGGCGGCATCGGCTTCTATGCCTTTCTCATCCTCGGTGCGTTTGCTATCTTATATGCGCTGGTGACCGACTACGAACTGGGCTGGAAGCCTCTTCTTTCCATGCCCGCGCACTTGGCTCTAGACGCCGTTTTTGCGCTCGTCATGCTGGTGCTGCCTCTTATCCTTGTCCTCCCGACCCTGCTCTTCTGGGCGAGCCTCGTCATCGGTGTCATGGCCGCGGTCCTGGTGGTGACGACAAGGATGAGGTAACCGCCGGTCCGGCGCACGCCTCGCCACATCCTGAATCCCAAGGTGATTGCATTTCCGGCTTTGCCGCCTAGATTCCCCTGATGCGAATTTGCTCATTGTGTGAGGAGGCTTGATGGCTTGGGCAATTGCTGCCGTAGTCACCATTCTCCTAGTGCTGTTCCTGCTCGATCGTCGAACAGCGGCGCTTGTTCTGGCGTTGGCCCTCGCTGTGGGTGGGGCCGTCTGGGCCTTTACCGGCAGCCAGTGGTTCTGGCGCTCAGAGCCGGCGGGATCGGTGACGGCTTCGGCAACCGTCGGTGCCGATGGTTGCGAGGACGCTCAGCAACCCATCAGGGTAGAGTTCCACAACAGCAGTGAGCGACAGGTGGAACGCGTGTCTTTCGAACTTGCTGCACGGCCGAAGGATCATTCCTCTGTTGTCTACCGTGCCTTCTTGCGCAGTGACAGAATTCTTCAGCCGGGCGAGATCGCGGCGGCCTGTTTTGGAATACTGCCGCATGGGTTTCTTCCGCCGCGGCCCCTCAACCCCGACCTGGCGACCTACCAATGGTCCGTAGAGATTTCGTTGGTGGACTTCGCCTCATAGGCTCGGCCTTTGTCTCTCCCACGCCGTCATCTGTGCAGCAACAGCCGTGGCTCTTGAGGGCGCCGTAAGCGCCTCACATCCGTCTGTCGCCCGGTCTCACACATATCCAAGAGACAACTCGCCAACCCGACACAGGCCGGGAAGTCATTGATGTTGCTGATGAAGATGTTCCTGAAGAAGCTCGCAAGAATACGGTTTTTTTTGGAACTGTTTGCGGCGGTAACGCTTTGGACAGTGTGCGTACGGAGAGGACACCGTGTCCCTTGAGGTCCTGCGTATGGAGAACAATCACGAGACAGAGAGGTAAACGTCCATGAAGATGATTTATGTCGCCGCCCTTATGGCAGGTACCGCGCTGGCCCCGGCAAGCGCTTTTGCACAGCAGACCCCAGCTGCTGGCAACGCCCAAAATGCCGCGTCCCAAGCGGGACAGGCCAATCCGGCAATGACCCGGGTTCAGGAACATATTCAGCGCGCTATGCAGGCGCTCGATAACAACGATATGCAGGCTGCACGCCAGGCGGTGCAGGACGCCCGCCGTCAGCTCGCCCAGCAGGCTGAGAACGGCGCGCGCAACACTGCTGCTACCGAACTTCGCGAGCCCCTGCAGCAGGCCGAGCAGGCACTTTCGCAACAGAATGCGCAGCGTGCTGAAGAGGCCCTGGGCCGCGTCGAGGAGCAGATGGCAAGCATGGACCGCCAGCGCCAGGGTGGCCAGGGCGGTGCGGATGTCGTCGTCGAAGACGAGGCTTCGATCCGGGTGGAAGTCCCCGAACCCGACGTGACAGTGCGTCAGGCAAACCCGCGCGTTGCCGTGCAGCAGCCGCAGCCGGAAATTATTGTTCACCAGCCGGCGCCAACCGTGACGGTCGATATTCCGCAGCCCCAGATCACTGTCCGGATGCCGGAGCCGGAGGTCAACGTCAGCCAGGCACAGCCGCAGGTTGAGGTCGAGCAGGGTCAGCCGCAGGTTGACGTCAGCGAAAGCCAGCCGCAGGTTCGCACCGACCGCGACAATCAGGAACAGGCCAATGTGCAGGTTCAGCGTTCGGGTCAGCCGGTGGTGAACATCCAGGACTCCGAGCAGCAGGCACAGGTCCGCTACAGCTCCGAGGAGGCCCAGGTTCGCGTCAATCGTGCTGAGGGCGAGCCGGAGGTTCGCTTTGAAGACCAGAACCGCCAGCAGGCTGCCAGCGATGCGGATCGAATGAACCGCAACGCATCGGAACAGCAGGCTCGCAACAGCGAAGATCGCGCGGAGCTTGACGAGCAGAACACGGCGGCCATCTCGCAGGGTCAGCCGCGTGACGATCTCAACACCGCTATCGGTACCGGTTCGACCCGCGACGTTGCTCTGACCGTTGACGACATTAAGGACTACGACATCGTTGGTGCCAATGGTAACAACCTCGGCGACATCGAGGATGTTGTGAACGTCAACAACCGGCTTTACGCCGTCGTGACCTCGGGTGGCTTCCTTGGTCTCGGAGAAAACCGTGCGGCGGTTCCGCTTTCGGCCCTTTATGTGACCGACCAGGAAACGCTGTTGGCGCCTGATGTCAGCCAGCGTCAGATCGACGGCATGGCCAACTTCCAGAGCGACCGCTACGAGGCGCTCCCTGATGACCATCCGGTCACACTCGGCGCTCAGTAAGCCGGTATGAAACATCAAAAGAAAGGCGGCTGGCAACGGCCGCCTTTTTTCGTTGCCGATCTTCGGTAGCCCGGAACGCTCGGCAGCAGCAGATGCCGGAGAGACGATTCGAAGGTCGCGAAACAGATCGGCTGCTCCCTCGTTCACTGAATAGCGAAAGGAGTGCATATGGATCTGTTCTTCTCCCAGGCTCTGGATGCAACGACGCTCGCC
>DASYHX010000422.1:0-7681 GCA_035998065.1 Pseudorhizobium sp. | reverse complement strand
CGGCCGGCTGGCTTGAAACGTTCACCCGCTGGCTGTTTCCGCCGGACGTGGAACTGCCGGCCGGCGGGCGCAGATTCGTCATCGACGGGCGCCCGGCACTGTTGCTTCCCGTCGACGGCGAAACCGTGCTGCTGGTGCGTGACCTTCCGAGCGCGTTCATAACCGACGATTTTATCAGCCCCCTCAGCTACTACGTCTCCGCGTTCGTGACGCTGATGCTGCTTTTCTCCATCTACGCCGTGCGCGGCGTGACGGCGCCGCTGGCGCGGATCTCGACGGAGCTGAACCGCTCCAATGGCGTCAGCGATGACACGGTGTTCGACGAAAGAGGTTCCGAGGAGGTCATCAGCCTCGCGCGCGCGCTCAACGGCATGCGCACCCGCATCAGGGAAATGCTCGACACGCGCACCCGCATGCTGCGCAGCGTCAGCCATGACCTGCGCACGCCTTTGACCCGGCTACGGCTGCGGACGGAGCGACTGGAGGACTGCGAGTTGCGCGAGATGATGATCGTCGACATCGACCACATCAACGCGCTGGTCAATGAAACGCTGGATTATCTGAGGACGGATGCCTCCGGCGAAGAAGCCGAGGCGACCGATATCGCCAGCCTGATGCAGACCATCCAGGCGAATTTCGCCGATGTCGGCTTCGCGGTGACCTATGAAGGCCCGGATCGTCTCACCGGCCTCTGCAAGCCAAACGCTCTGACCCGAGCGGTGACAAATCTCTGTGATAACGCGCTCAAATTCGGGGGCCGCGCCGCAATCACGCTGGCACGGGCCGGCTCGATGATCCGCATCGACGTCGCCGACGACGGGCCGGGCATCGCCGCCAACCAGCGCGCCAGGGTGCTGGAGCCCTTCTTCAAGGGGGATTCCGCGCGGGGCACCGGCCGTAGTTCCAGCTTCGGCCTCGGCCTGTCCATCGTCACCGATATCGTGCGCGCCCATGGCGGCCGATTGGAGTTCCACGACAACCATCCCCGCGGCCTGATCGCCCGGATATTGCTGCCCGGGCTCTAGCGGCGCCTCGAAGCATGCCGCTCGTCGCTTCCGGTAATATCTCTTCATAAAACGACGCTCACGGCCGCCGTCGCAGAGGCTACTGATCTCGCACGAGAACGACGTCCCATCTTCGTTCCTTCCTCAACGAGACGGCAATGGCTGACATAGCGACCACACACCGCGATCTCGATGCACTCCAGTTGCGTGGTCAGGCACGAGGAGATCGCGCTCCGCGCAATCTTCGGGGCCGAGTTCGGTGCCTACCGCAAGAGCGTGCCGCGGCTTTCGCAGTGGCAGGATGCGCCGATCCTGATGATCGACCCGAAACACTATCGGCAGACGGCGCTGGACGGCCTGATCCTGCTCGCGTCCCGGCGTTCGACACCGCGGAACGGCTCCGAACTTTCGTTCCGGGCCTGCCTATCCTGCACCTGCCTTGATGCTTCGCCGCGCGGGAGACCGCGTTTCGCGGGGTGCCGCCGGCGCGTGATCCTGCCGGCAGCGACTTGCGCAACCCGTCACCGGTTTCGACCAATCTCCACTTCCAAAGGGCTGAAAAATGAACTTCCGTCTGTTCCTGCTCGCTACGTCTGCCCTAGTCTCCGTCTCCGCCGCCGCCCTGGCTGCCGATCCGGGGGCGTACGAACCGACAATTCCAGAAGCACCCGTTGTGGAAGCGCCGGCAGTTGCGCCCGGGGTCGACCTGATCATCGAACTCGGCGTCGGCGGGGATGTCTCGCCGGAATACGAGGGCTCCGACAAATACTCCGTCTCGCCTTCGCCGATCGTGGGCTTCGGCTACCTTCACATTCCAGGCCTGTTCGATATCGGCAGCACCGGCCCGGAGGAGGGCGGCCTCTCGATCGGCCTCTCCTTCGACTACAAGGGCGAGCGAAAAGCCGGTGACTTCGACGCTCTCGACGGCCTCAACGACGTCGACGCGACCTATGAGCTCGGCATCAGCGTCGGTTACGAATGGCAGTTTGCAGAGATCTACGGCGAGGCGCGCTATGCCTTCGGCGGCGCCGAGGGCGTGGTCGGGGAGGTTGGTGCCAATGCGATCTATCGGCCGACGCCGCAACTCGTGCTGAAGGCCGGTCCCTTCGCGACCCTGGCTTCTGAGGATTACACCGAGACCTATTTCGGCGTGACCGCCGCGGAATCGGCGAATACCGGCTTTCGTCTCGACGCCTACGATCCGAAGGGCGGCCTGAAGAGTGTCGGCGTGTCGGGCTCCGCCCGATACGAGTTCCGGCAGGACTGGTTCCTCAATGCCGATGCCTCTTACAGCCGGCTGGTCGGCGATGCCGCGGACTCCCCGATCGTGAAGGCCGGCGACGAGAACCAGTTCACCTTCGGGCTGGGCGTCTCGAAGCGCTTCACGCTTGACCTGTTCTAGGATCGGGCGGCGGTCGCCGTGGCGTCACCCGTGTCTAGCGACGATGCCCCGAAAAGGAGTCGACGATGGAACCAAGGATGATTTCCGGGCGCACCGTAACGCGCAGTATCTCGGCAAAGCCAGTGCCGAGCCGCGCTTGGAATTGCGGACTGGTCGACGGGGCGCTTGTCGCGCGAGGCCAATATCCCATCGCGGAGATCGTGGCGCTCGAGCGTGGCCGCCGGCTGATCCCGGCGACGACCCTGCGGTCTCTGATACAGGCGTTCGAGCGCCAAGACATCAACTTCCTCCCGGTGTTTGATCCCCGGTGAAGAGCCAGCCGACGACCGCCTGGGGATCCTCGATACTGTTGATATGTCTCAGGGCGATGAGAAAGCTATCCTGGACCGCATCTTCAGCTTCCGGCCCGTAGCCCAGCACGGCGGGGCCCCCGCATAGAGCCGGGCGCGGCGGCGCTCGAGCAGCAGCCCGAGAGGCGTACTGTCGCCGCCACGCGCGGCAGCGGCCAATTCGGCGTCTTTTCGTCGAGATCGGACTCCATGATGCTTGGAGATAAGCTGCGCCAACCCTTGGGAATCTGAAACCATCCTCGGTCTTCGAAACTCGGCGCTCGGCTTCATCAGCCCGCTTCGGTTCGAGAGGCTGACCGCATAACCGAAAGTGCTCCCCACTTTGTCGGAGCAAGTCCAGACGGCGGCCGGGTCCGGTTGGCAAAAAGGCATCGGGCTTCGATCTGGTATCCTTTGGCTGTACCTTCACGATACAGCCAAAGTAGTCTCAGTTTGCACCCACCGCTGAGACGAATACAGGCGGCATCCTTCGATCCGGTGCGGATGCGTCAGACTTTTATGCCGAACAGTTTTTCTGCATTTCGGTACGCGATTTTTTCCTTGGCCTCGCGTGGCAGATCGACTGCCCGAAACCATTCGGTCCCTTGCTTCATGTCTGCAAACGGGTAGTCGGTTGCAAACATAACTCGATCCACACTGATGTACCTCAGCAAAAGATGGAGCAGCTCATCCTGGAAGAAGGCGCTGGTCGTGTACCAAAAATTGTTACTCAAGTACTGCCCGAGAGGTTTATCCAGTGAACCTTCGGTCGACTCGCTCATGTCGCCCAGGATACGCTCATAGTAGAAAGGAAGGCCCTCTCCCATATGGCCGATAATCATCTGCAGTTTAGGGAATCTGTCGAACGTCCCAGTGATGATCAGTCGAAGGCATTGAGTAAGGGCTTCCTGGTGCCATCCATATCCTGAGCCGCTGAAAATGTAGTTCTGGAAAGTCTGGTCATCTCCTGGCCGTGTAGTGCGATAGTAAATATCGAAGACTTCATCGGGCGGGAAACCCGGATGCAGGTATATGGGCACATCAAGGGCCTCGGCACGTGCCAGAAGCGGGTCAAAGTCGGGGTGGTCGAGGAATTTTTTGCCAATGAATCCATTGGTCATGGCTCCGACGAAGCCATCTTCCCGAACGGCGCGTTCAAGTTCGTCCGCTGAAGCCTCGGGGTCCTGCAGCGGCAAGGTTGCATAGGCCGCAAATCGGCCCGGATAGGTGGCCATCGGGCCACTGGCGATCATCCTGTTAAGACGATACGCAAAATCGATGCCTTCCTGACCGGGGAGATTCTGCACGCCCGGCGTATGTGCAGAGAGGATTTGAACGTTGATCCCCGCCTCGTCCATTGCGCCGATGCGGCCGGGGCCGAGTTCGGCCAGACCGGTTTGCCTGAGGTACTCTACGTGTTGATCGTTAATCGCGTTCAGCGCGATGAGTTCGTCGGTCGTGTAGGTCTCTTCCGTGGCGATAAATGGCAGGTCCTGGTCTCGCAACGCGATGACCGAAGTCTCGGTCGCGGCGGCGCGTGCGACGATGGCGGGCGCTGACAATCCGGCACCAAGTGCAGCCGCGCCACCAAGAAAGCTGCGGCGTCCCATCGTCAGGCTCTTTCGGGGGTTTTCGATCAGTTTCATGTAAGGTTTGCTCCGAATTCCTTGTTGTGACGTATGGGCGCGGCTTTCGACTGGCAAAGACTTCAGCTTGACCCCCTAGAAGCCGAGATAGATCCTGCCGCGTCCTAGAGGTCTGGCAACACATCAACGAGCCCGCTGATTATCCCGCAGATCGCTGCGAGCGTGGGGCGCGTTTCGATGACGACGCGCCCAGGATCGCAAGCGCATAGTCAGTGTCAGTTCGTTCACGGCCAGTTCCCTACGGGCTTGGATCTGGCGGAACTAATCCCGGTTTTGTCGTTGGGTTGTGTTTTCTATTGTTGAGAATTGTTTCGTCACATGCGGGCGGAGCGAAGCGACCCGGATACACTCTCCCCGATCCGCGGCGATCCTCGCCGCCTTGAGGCAGAATCCGCTAATCTCGCCGCGCAAATTCTGCGACCGAAGCTTAACAAGACTTAACATTCTCCGGACGAGACTTAATACTCTCCAGACAAGACTTAACACCACCCGGCCGGGAAGCCGGCTAGGTCCAGGCGGCAGCGCGGCCCCGATCACCGATCGCGCGCCGGCCAATCCCGCCTGGAGTCTTGCATGTATTCTTATCCGAGACTGTCGCCGGACGTTCTTACCCGCCAGTCATCCGCCTCAATCATCGTCCCCACGTTGAACGAGGCGGAGAACATCGACCGGACCTTGCGCGCCATCATCGAGAATATCGGCGGGCGCCTCGATTTCGAAATCATCGTCACAGATGGAGGGTCGACCGATGGGACGCGTGAAAGGGTGGCCTGCTGGGAGAAGGATCGACACGTTCGCCTGCTAGGAAACACTGGTGGCGGCGGGCTGGCCAAAGATGTCCGTGCCGCGGCGTTGAGTGCCAAATTTCCGATCGTGGTTGTGCTCGATGCGGATGGAAGCCATCCGGCTTCAGCGATTATTTCCCTCGTGGACGCCGTAACTTCAGGCGATTACGACATAGCGATCGGCAGCCGGTACGTTACCGGTGGGGCAACGGTCGACTGGCCCATCCCGCGCCAAGCGCTTTCGCGCCTCGGCGCTGCGCTCGCGGCGCCCTTTACCGATATCCAGGATCCGCTGTCGGGCTTTTTCGCTATACGACGAACACGTCTCCTGGCTGCGGGCGCGGATGCGGAAGGCTTCAAGATCGGACTGGAGGCGATTGTCGCCGGCGGCGACGGCGTCAGGGTATGCGAGGTGCCGATTTCATTTTCCGAAAGGGTTCATGGAACGTCGAAAATCGGCGCCAGTCAGATGATCGCATACCTCAACCAACTGCTGCGGTTTTCCAGGGGCACCACCTCGGCGGTCGCCATGCATCGCTTTGCGCTGGTCGGCATGGCCGGGTTCCTCCTGGACTTTCTCGTGGTCGCGGTTCTGCAGTCTCTCGGCACCAGCATCGCGATCGCTCATGTCTCCGGCTTCTGCCTCTCGGCGGCCCTCAATTATCTTGGCCACATGAAATGGTCGTTCCAAGACCGTCGTCGGGTGAAATCGCAGTTTGCGCGGTTCATTCTCGTGTCGGCCATGGCCATTACCTTGCGCGGCGGCTTCATCGCGGCGGCGACCGATCTCGATTTTCCCTTCTTCGCCGTGGTGATAGCGGGCATCGCGGGCGGCGGGGTCGTCAGCTACATCGGCAACGAGTTCTATGTATTCAGGAATGACCGGTTCCTGTCTTCATCGACCCAATGGAGACTGGCGGCTTTCGCCATCGCCGTCTACGCCGTGGCCCTGAGGATTGTCTATCAGGGCAGCATAGACCTGATCCCTCAGGAGGCTTACTACTGGAACTACGCCCAGCATCCCGCATTGGGTTACCTCGACCATCCGCCCATGGTGGCGTGGCTGATATGGCTGGGAACGTCCGTATTCGGCGATAATGAATTCGGCGTCCGCATCGGGGCAACCTTCGCCTGGCTGACGACCGCCTATTTCATGTTTCGGCTTACGAAGAATCTCTTCGGACAGACTGCCGCGTTTCTGGCTCTGATGCTGGTTTCGATTTTGCCGTTCTATTTCTTCATCGGGATCCTGACCACGCCCGATGCGCCGCTTACGGCCGCCTGGGCCGGAGCATTGTATTTCCTGGAGCGTGCGTTGCGGGCGAAAGATGCCAAGGCCTGGCTTGCCGCCGGTCTCTGCGTGGGCCTTGGCATGCTGTCGAAATACACGATTGCATTGCTGGGTCCTGCGACGCTGGTCTATCTGCTCGTTGATCCGCAGTCTCGACGGTGGCTCCTCACCAAGTGGCCGTATCTCTGCGCGGGCGTGGTGGCGGTCTTGTTCAGTCCGGTGATTGCATGGAACGCGAACCAGGACTGGGCTTCCTTTCACTTCCAGGGAAGCAGGCGATGGTTGCAGGACGACCTTGAATTTTCGATGCCCACCCTGCTGCTGTGCATAGCGGCGCTGCTGGGCCCGATCGGAATTTCCCTTGCCGGACATGCCGCCAGCCGGATGGTCAAGTTCCCGGCGAGGACTTTTCTGCGGGAAGCCGGCATGTTCGTCAGCGTCTTCACATTGGCGCCGCTTTCGGTTTTCGTCTTCTACAGCCTGTTCCACTCAGTCAAGCTCAACTGGACAGGACCGGTCTGGTTGGCAGTGGTGCCTGCCATGGCCAACGTGGTTGTCAAAGTAATAAAGCAGGGCGACAAGTCCCGTTTCTTGAGTTCCCTGCAGATCTTTACGGCGGTCAGCGTTGTGGCGTTCGCGCTACTGCTTCACTACGTCGCTCTGGGCCTGCCCTTGCTCGGCCATACCGGCGAGCTGCGCGCCTTGCCGGTGGCTTGGGAGGAGTTTGGCGCGGAAGCGAAGCGGATAAAGGCGAGCGTGGAATCCGAAACCGGTCAAGCGCCGCTGCTTGTCGGCATGGACCCCTACAACATCGCGAGCGAGCTCGGCTTTTACAGCGCAGGGTCGGCCGCGTTGGAAAACGTCACAAGTCGCAACCTTTTCGGCCGCAACGGCCTCATGTTCGACACCTGGTTTTCCGCCCGCTCCTCCGACGGGCGGGACGTGATCATGGTCGGCATGGAGGAAGCCCACGTTTCCGATGACGGATTGGACGCATGGTTCGAGACCATCGGCCCCGTCGAGCGGCAGGCGGTGCGAAAGAACGACGCCACGGTGGGACGTTTCTTTTACAGGATCGGCTATGGATTCCGGCATCCCGATTGACGCCCGCTCCCGTCTCCGGCCGGTAAGCGCCGCGTAATCGTCCGCCGCCTGGCGTGCCGTGGCGATGCCTGTGATCACCCGAACTGTGCCGGAGCTTCTGGTGTTCCCTGAAACGTTGGG
>DASYHX010000420.1:0-7252 GCA_035998065.1 Pseudorhizobium sp. | reverse complement strand
GCAAACTTCCGTCCACAGACCCGCAATGATGAGCTGCTTTCGGCCCGTCGCCTTCACTAGTTCGACCACCTTCTCGTCCTCCCAGGTATTTACCCAGGTACGATCGATCACTTCCTGGCCGGGAAAGACATCGGTGATATGTTTAAAGATCTTGCCGCCGCGATCAGCAATCACGCTGGTGAGAATCGTGGGGACATTGAATGCTTTCGCCAGCTTGGCCAGGGCCGTCGCGTTGTTGACGATCGCTTGAGGATCGTGGCTATTGAGGTTGGTCAATTGATAAGGCTGGTGATCGATCAAAACGAGGACGGAATCTTCGGGCCGAAGCAGGGTATCGAGGCCGTTACGAAAGGTCATGAAATACATCCTATGTTGGCGGTTCGTCGGGCGTTCGCAGGCTGACCGCGTCGGAGAGTTCTCCTAAGCGACCAGCCAAACCTGACATTCTCTTACCCACGTCGGTAGCCGCAGAACGCGTGACGCGATGTTGCAGGGAAAGGAACACGAATTGGACATTGAGGATCTGAGGATATTCGTGGAAGCCGCAGATGCCGGCGGCGTATCATCAGCGGCGTTGCGTTTGGGTGTTTCTAAATCGCTGGTCAGCCGAAGGATCGCACAACTGGAATCAGAACTTGGCGTTCAGTTACTCGCGAGAACAACCCGGGGCATCGCGTTGACGGAAGCTGGTGCGACTTTCAGGGAACACGCAGCACGGATCTCTGCGGAACTGGATGTGGCGCGGGAGGCGCTCCTTCCAGCCGGAGAGCTTCGAGGGCGCATCCGCGTTGCCGCACCGCTGACCTTCGGTCCGACCCATTTTGCTCCGGTTCTGTCTCAGATGGCACGCCTGCACCCACGGTTGCAGATTGATTCATCCTATACAGACCGTTTTGTCGATCTTGTCGGAGAAGGGTTCGATTGTGCGATACGCGTCGGGTATCTTCCGGATTCAACTCTGGTGGCACGGCGGATCGGCCCCATATTTGGTGCGTTGGTCGCGAGTCCGGCCTATATCGAGGCGCATGGTGCTCCCGCCACACCGAACGAAGTCGTCAATCACGAAGCCGTCTATCGCAACAATGAGGCTTGGCAATTCACGGTAGACGACAAGATCGTTACGGTTCGCCCTCGGGGACGCTTCGTCGCCGACAACGGGGTGTCGCTGGTGGCGGCTGCGCTCGACGGTCTAGGACTCGCCTACGTTCCAGAACTGCTGGTTGCCGATCATATTTCATCAGGCGCCCTTGTGCCGATTATGAGGTCTCATCCGATTCCGCCTGCCGCAATTTTCGTCGTGCGACCGCCCACCCAGTATCCGTCACCAAAAGTAAGGGTGCTCACTGACATGCTGATCGACTGCTTTGGAACTTCCTCTCTTGGAGGCGATGCGTAGGGCTAATCGAAGGATCGTCTCGCTCTTGAACGGGTAAGCACCGATGTGCCGGGCTCGTCCAACAAGCCATTGTATCCAGACGCTTATTATAGGGAACCAACCGCTCTGAGCTACGCCTCCGACCCAAGAGGGGAACGCATCCCGTCCGTCAGCGCGCCGGAATGACGTGGCGCTGCGCCCTGGCGACGGTCGCCGGCACGCGCACATATTGCGCGACCCCAAGATCATGGTCGTAGTCGTCGAGGTGGAACTGCAGTCCGTTCAGGATCCGCTCGCAGGAGCCGACGATCTTTTTGCGGTCTTTGATCGGGTTGCTGTGAAACAGCTCGTTGCGTGTCTCCTTGATGACCCGCATCGTGTCGTTAAACGTGGTTTTCACTGCCAGAGAAGAATTAAAGTGGCAGAGCGCCTTCATTGACGGTTCGGGTGAGCAGAATACGAACTGCGTCTGACACGGTCAGGCCCATGCTTTCGAGCACGGCAAACGCGCGATCTCGCACTTCAGCATCGATACGAGTTTGGACAAGTGCGTTGGCGACCATGGCTTATCTCCGACTTCATAGGCAGCGCAATGCAAATGAATGACAAACGCAATAACCGATGAAGGAGCCGCATTTTTAGCGGTCGGATTTGAAATGCTCCAGCTTCCTTCAGGCGCCCGGCAACCACAGGCGACCAAGTCACCGTCAGGAGCTGGTGCTCAGCCATCATCAGTATCCGGCTGCGCCCGCACGTTGAGGATCTCACGTTTGCCTACGTGGTTGGGCGGACCGACCAGGCCTTCCTGCTCCATTCTTTCAACCAGAGAGGCTGCGCGGTTGTAGCCGATCGACAGGCGTCTCTGGATGTATGACGTGGAGCATTTGTTGTCTTTTTGTACGACCTTCACTGCCCGCTCGTAGAGTTCGTCGAGTCCTGCTTCGCCGCCCATGCCTGTCTGGTCAAACACGGCTTCATCCTCTTCCTCGTCAG
The DNA here is from genome assembly GCA_035998065.1 of Pseudorhizobium sp. Classification (GTDB taxonomy): domain Bacteria; phylum Pseudomonadota; class Alphaproteobacteria; order Rhizobiales; family Rhizobiaceae; genus Neorhizobium. The sequence goes on along the minus strand of DASYHX010000420.1, from coordinate 4,884 downwards.
TTGCCGGCTCCGTATCATCGGTGACGCCGCCGAGGTAGGACGGTTGGCCTTGCGACTTCAGATGCGCCACCACTTTTTCCACTTCGTGGTCGGAAACAAAGGGGCCGTGAACACGGGAGATGCGACCGCCGCCCACCATGTGCAGCATGTCCCCCTGGCCGAGCAGATGTTCCGCGCCCTGTTCACCGAGGATCGTGCGACTATCGATCTTGGAGGTGACCTGGAATGAAACACGTGTCGGGAAATTGGCTTTAATGGTGCCGGTAATGACATCTACCGAGGGACGTTGGGTCGCCATGATCAGATGGATGCCGGCAGCGCGGGCCATCTGTGCCAACCGCTGGATCGCGCCCTCAATCTCCTTGCCGGCCACCATCATCAGATCGGCCATCTCATCGACGATGACAACGATATAAGGAAGTGGCGTGAGATCCAGTTCTTGCTGTTCAAACAGTTCCTGGCCAGTGCTTCTATCGAAACCACAAGGTGTGCTGACCAGGATGGTTTCTCCCCTGCTGCGAGCCTCGGCCACGCGCATGTTGAAGCCATCGATGTTGCGCACACCCAGGCGCGACATCTTGCGGTAGCGGTCTTCCATCTCTCGCACCGCCCATTTGAGCGCCAAAACCGCCTTCTTGGAATCCGTTACAACCGGGGTGAGAAGATGCGGGATCCCGTCATATACGGAGAGTTCCAGCATTTTCGGATCAACCATGATCAGGCGGCACTCATCAGGTCGCAGATGATAAATCAACGACAGGATCATGGTGTTGATCGCTACGGACTTGCCCGAGCCCGTGGTGCCGGCGACAAGCAGATGGGGCATCTTAGCAAGCTCGGCGACAACCGGCTCACCACCTATGGTCTTGCCCAGGCACAAAGGCAGGCGGTAGTCCGTGCTGACATAGCTGCTGCTTTCGAAGAGCTCGCGGAGGTAGACGGTCTCCCGCTCAGGATTTGGAAGCTCGATACCGATAACATTGCGGCCCGGCACCACCGCAACGCGCGCCGAGAGTGCCGACATCGATCGTGCGATATCGTCGGATAGATTGATGATGCGCGAAGACTTCACGCCCGGCGCAGGGGCAAATTCATAGAGAGTGACCACAGGGCCTGGGCGCACATCAATGATGTCCCCCTTGATCCCGAAATCCTCCAGAACGCTTTCCAGCAGGCCCGCGCTCTTTTCCAGCGCCTCCTGGCTCATCCCCTCCGATCCGGTGACCCCTGCTGGTTGCAGGAAGTCGACAGGGGGAAAGAGATAGTCTTGCTCGGCGACACGAAGAGCTCCGGCTGACGGCGAGGGTCGAGCAGGCGCGGCATCCGTGGCATTGGCCTCGCGTGCGGGTTCCAAGCCGACTAAGACATGAGCTTCAACCGAATGATGCTCATCGCGTCCGAAAGAACCGGCTCCACGCAGCTCAACCTGACGATAGAGGTGGACCGGAGAGGTCGCTGATGTATCTTCAAGCGAGTCGCACCGGCGCTCTTCGGCGGCCACTGAAGTAGGAGTCGGCACCGGCTCTTTCGCGCGCGCGGACACCGCATCAGGGTCTTGCGCCGTCGCTCCCGATTGGACGGGTTTGGGCGCTACTCGCACCGCCGTATTGGCCCGCACCGGCAGATCCGATACACCCAGGCTGAGCATTTCCCAGATCAGATGATCTGGGAGGTAGAGCGGGCGGCGGACGGCTGAGGATACGCCAACTGCTCGGGTCCGTTCAGGCAATGTTTGAAGACCGCTGGCACCCGGCTGCACAAGTGGCAGACGACGTACTTCGTTCAAGACGGCATCCTGTTGCAGGGGTGCCTCGGAAGCGGGCTGATGTTCGACCGACTTTTCCAGGCGCTGCTGCAAGGCCCGGGCCGGCGAGGCTGAAGCGAGATCCGGCAGCTCTGTGTCTACTCGTCTGGACGCAGGCTGCAGTTCAGGGCTGCCGTTTGCCAGTGCAGCGCTTACCCCGTCTGGCTTTGCTGAAGTGGCTCTGCCAGGAGTCCGTGTGAAGCGAACATTGGGCGCCAACACGAAAGGCCGTTGCCATGTGGGAAGCCGTTCGGGGTCAAGAATGATGGAGTCTGACCTCGCCTCCTTAACTGTCGATGCAGCTTCATCCCGGGTCGTCAGAGGCAAAGCCGCGACTTCATTCGCGACTTGGTCATTCTGCGTCTCTTCAGTATCGGGAGCGGGGAAACGGGAAGGTTCTTGCATGTTACGCGAAACCATTAAACGAGCTGTCACACCAGAGGGGTTAATAGAAAGAAAACCTTAACCAGGTGTTGCCAAAGCCGCCGAAGGAGCCCGATCGATCGCCGGCCAGGGGCTCTTTGAACCCAACCTACAGTCTTCAGGCCGACCCGTTTTCGAGACGGTCTAGACAAAGCGGCCGCTGTAGAGTGCAATTCTGGCCACTAATCATCGATTTCGATTTGTGGAAGTTGCCCTGGTGACGCGCGAGCCTTTGCGGTCGGCCGCGCCAGCGAGCGTACGAGCGGCAGGAGTAGATTGTGACGCTCGCCGTGGGAGCGAGTCTCGGGAGGACCTTCTCATGCCACACATTGCTCAATTATACTTCAATATTGCGATCGTCTTCTTGATCGTAGGCCTGGGGATGGGCCTGCAGATGGGGATACCAGGAAACGACGACGTTATCGGAGCCCATGCTCACGCTAACCTCTTAGGTCGGGTGGCTATGGCACTGTTTGGCAATTATTACGCATTCTGTCCCGCCAAAGCCGTAGGCCGCCTGGCGAGCCTGCAGTACTGGATTTACACTGCCGGCGTGATTGTCATGGTTCCGTCGCTCTACATGCTCTTGCGCGGTCACACAGCGTTCGAACCGCTAGTGGGTACTAGCTCACTGGTGGTCTTCCTTGGCGCCCTGCTGTTCGCCGCCATACTCTTCAATCGGGCTCGGGCTCCAGCGGCAAAAGTTCTGCCAGACGCAGCCTCCTCCTAAGGCGCTTACGAATTCTTCCATGGGCGGCACCAGAGGGAGGAACCTTCGCGCTTTCGCTCATGGAGATCAGTGCGGACCCTGAACTGAATCTTTATGCCGCCTGACGCTTTGGAGCTTCACGCCCGCGCCGTCTGTCGGCACAAGGAACATCATCTCCAGCGGGTGGTTGTAGCTCCCTGTCAAGGAGCCCGCCGATGAACGTCTGGTTCACCCGTCTGCTGTTTGTAGCGCTGGCCCTTGGCCTGATCGCCATCATATTCAGCATGGTCCCATTGGGAGATCAGCCGCGTGATCAGCCAGAAGGCATCATCCTGTCACCGGAAGCGCCGCCACCCACAAACGTGGCCCCTCCCCAAGAGACGGACTAGGCGGCATACCGCTTCTTTGCCTCGCGCTCGCGCCGTCTAGCGCTCCTCTTCTTAGCCCATAAGGGGTGTCATGACGGCTCCCGCTTCGAGCAGAGCAGGACAACCACGTCATCCGGCGGGGCTATCCAAGGGCCACGAACAAGGGGCCGTTAGACCGCACACAAGCCAACGAATAGTATCGGAGATTTCAGAATGGCGCCGGCCGCAGGACGGGAAAGCGGGAATTATCGATTCGGCTCGGCCGGAAAAGGCAGCCGCAGGAGCCTTTGCATAGCGTCGCCCAAGCGGAAGGTGGGACCGACTGCCCCCGGCTGAGCCGTTCCGTCTTGCTGACGTTCGCGAGTTCCATAGTCCGGGATCAGCTCGACTACGCGGACTTTACAAGATCCTTTGGCTTATACCGAAGCTTAGTCGCTTGAACGGCTGATTTGGGGCCGAAACTGGACTGTCCGCTCCTGCCCTTTGAGCCACAGAATCCGCCCTCCTGGCAAAGCAAACAGTGAAGGCAGGCGGTGGCGACGCAGGGGCACCTTTCGCGCCATTCGGTACCCTAAGATCGGATTGCCCCTACCTGCCGCTACATGCGATGTTCAAAGAGCGGTCGGCAATTCTGAGTTGACGGCTTCTTCCTAGCCGCATCCAAGCGTCTGCCCCCGCCCCCGATCTGGACCAAACATGCGAAGGGCTTCCTCCCGCGTATCCCTCGGCACCACTCCCAACCGGATCCAATTCCCAAATGGAATACCCGCCGGAAATCTTTTCATTTTGCCGGGTTGAAGACCAAAGCGACTATGGCCCATTGAATGCGGAGAAAAGTCATGAGCTCAACCAAGGCCCTTTGGGGCGGTCGTTTCCGGTCAGCGCCCGACCCCACGCTGACCCGCTACTCGCGCTCCGACGCAAGCCACATCCGCCTCGTCGGCTTCGACGTCGCCGGGTCGCGCGCCCACGCCCGCGAACTCGTGCGTGCCGGCATTCTCGACGATGACGAATGCCGGAAAATTGTGGCTACACTCGACGCGATTGCCGCGCAAGCCGCAAGCGGAGAGATCACGCCGGTCGCCGGAGATGAGGATATTCACACCTTCATCGAGCGTCATCTGATGGAGCGCCTTGGTGACCTGGGCGGCAAGTTGCGCGCGGGTCGCTCGCGGAACGACCAGGCCGCAAACGACCTCAAGCTCTATCTTCGGGAAGAAGCCAAGGCCGTCTCGATCGAGCTTCTGGCGCTGATCGACGCCTTGATCGGCCAGGCAAGCGCCCATCTGGACAGCCCGGCGCCGGGGTTCACGCATCTTCAGGCTGCCCAGCCGATCGTCTTCGGCCATCAGATGATGGCCCACGCCCAGGCGCTGTCACGCAATCTCGACCGGTTGCGCGACTGGCATCGGCGCAGCAACCGCTCACCGTTGGGAGCAGCGGCCCTCGCCGGCAGCGCGATCGCCCGTTGCCCGCATGATACCGCACTGGAACTCGGCTACGAAGGCTCCTTCGAGAACTCTATCGATGCGGTCGGCAGTCGCGACCACGTTGCCGAATTCATCTTCGTCGCGGCGATG
>DASYHX010000417.1:0-8988 GCA_035998065.1 Pseudorhizobium sp. | reverse complement strand
CGAGGCCGTGAAGCTGTTCGTCGTCGCCAGCGATCCGGCGATCACGGCGGAGGCGGTGAAGGCGTTCTGCAAGGACAACCTCACCGGCTACAAGCGGCCGCGCGAGGTGGTGTTCCGCGACGAGTTGCCGAAGAGCGGTGTCGGCAAGGTGTTGCGGCGGGAATTGCGCGACTGAGGACGGGCAGGGGCCGAGGTCGCCCCCGCTTCCGCCGCAGGTGGTGCTTCTCGTCCCGGGCCGGTTCTGTTAGCGTGTCGCCACGCGATGACGGATCGGCCCGCTTGCCTGGGGGCCGAACGGGTCTTTTTGTTCCGGTTATTCCGGCAGGGGCTTTTCATTCGTCGAGCGGTCGCATATATCCCTCTCACCGGCGGCGCATCGAGTCGCTCTGGTCATGGCGCGGGGTGGAGCAGCCCGGTAGCTCGTCAGGCTCATAACCTGAAGGTCGTAGGTTCAAATCCTACCCCCGCAACCAAATCTCTTTGCGTTCCCAAACGCTTACGCGCCGCCCTCCGGGGCGGCGTTTGCGTTTGTGCCCTCCGTGGAAGCACTGTGGAAGCAAGAGGGGCCGAAGTCCTTCATACCGCTTCGAATAGCGTGCTGCCGTGATGGTTGGGTGCTTCCTGCGCGCTTTCGTTTGCCAAGCAGTCCATGACCAGCTGCCGAAGGGCATCCCTATGGTCTCGCTGTTTGCCGGCGAGGTCTTGAGTGGCCACGATCAGCGTCTCATCCGCTCCCCGTGTAGCGATGGAGTACCGCCGACGGATCGGATCTGGCGGCAGGTCGCCATGATGGGGGTACAGCAGTACGACGTTCGGGCAGTCGTAGAGCCTGCCGTATGCCATCAGCTGGTAGACGTCCGCCTGGCTGACGCCTTGCTTCGGATCGTCGATCCGGGGTGTAATGCGCTTCCACTTGGTGTCGATGATCAGCGCGATCTTCTCGCCCTGCCGGACTATAAGGTCCGGCCTTGTGCGGAAGCGCCCGATCTCGCCCTCGTAAAGGCAGTCCCGATGGCCGCCTTGCGACGACACACGGAAGCCCGTGCCGGCCAGAGCACGCGACAGGATCCGTCCGATGTACGCTTCGAACAAGACGTTCATCTCGAAGAGCAGCGCGTGACCGTCGATGGTCCCCGCGCTCGTCTGCTGGTGCCGGTCCGATAGAAAGAGGCGCGCGAGAGACAGGAGATCCCGCCAACGACGATTGGTGCGGTCCAGGACGATGCGGTCCCAGCGTAGGGCGTTCGGAGGAACTTCGGCTACGTCGGCGTACACGAAGCGCAGCTCGCGGAGCGCGCGCTGATTGTCCTGTGCGCCGGACAGGCGCGACAGCTTGCTGACCGCCGCCCGCATGACCTGGTTCAGCGCGATGTCTGGGGATAGGGCGTCGAAACGGCAGGCAAGCTTCTGTGGCGAGACCGCGAGAGCAGAGAATTGCCGTGTCACGTCCAGGCGTCCTCTGAGCGCCGGCAGGTCGTCTTCGTGTTCGAGGTAGTGGCGCGGCATCCCCTGGCGGACCGCGTCCGTGAGCTTCCCGCAGAACAGGCGGATCAGAAGTTCGAGCACGGTCTCGCGCTGCCAGCCGAGCTGCGTCATCGCGCCGGCTTCGATTGGCAGATCATAGGTCACCGCAAGCATGTGGATGAGGCGCTGCCGCAGCATCGCATCCGACACGCCGCTCTCGCCGCCCCCTTCGATCTTTGGGAGAATCTCCAGTTGGCAGCCGGGGGCGGCAATGACACCGACGACGCCACGTGCGCGGAGCCCTTTCCGCCCGTGTTCCAGCACGCCCTCACCCCCGCGCCCGGAGAAGGTCGACGTCCTCGCAACCGCTGCAAGCCGGTCCGCTTGCGCCTGCGGGATCTCGGTGTCGCCGGACCCGTAGCCGATGCGCTCCCACTCGCGGATCGTGCGGCGGATCATGTCCCGACCAACTTGCTGTAGTCGAAGCCCTCATCGACGGATCGAACCTGCCAGCGAAACCGGGCGACAGCATCTCCATCCTCGAGGCCCGGAGGCGGGTTCAGGATCGCACGCTTGAGAAAGCCACCGGTGATCGAGCTTTCACCCGGTTCCAGGTCGCCGAGTACCGCCGCGATCTTGGCCCAGTCTTCGAAGAAGTATTCCGCGAGGAGCGGGATGACCTTGTGGCGCATGACCTCGTCGACATCTGCTCGCGAACTGCACGCAGTGAAGTAGGCGTGCCCGATCTGGTGTTCGCGGTCGTAGAGGTACTCGATCCGCTCGTTGATCGTGGCGAGAAGTCGCGGCAGGTCGATCCCGCATTTCTGCGCGGCATCTGCGAGGTGGGATACATCCGGCATCATCTCGCGGAAAATGAAGCGACGCCTGAGCGCGGTGTCGAGAAGCGCGATGGATCGGTCCGCGGTGTTCATGGTCCCGATAACATGAAGGTTTGCCGGCACGCCGAAGAGCCGCTTCGAATAGGCCAGCGTAAGTCGGATTTCATTTTCAGCCCTAAGCCTCTTGTCGGGCTCCAGGAGCGTAATGAGCTCGCCGAAGACCTTGGAGATGTTCGCTCGGTTGATCTCGTCGATGATGAGGACGTGGGGCCTAGCGCTTTCCGCAGGGATCGACCTGTCCACGCCGAAAACGACTTGCTCCAAGCCGTCCCATTCGACCAGAGCGCCGTTCAATTTGTAGACGGTATGTTGCCGGAAACCATTGGGATAAAATTTCGCGCGCTCCGTTCCTTGGTCATCGCGCCAAAGCCATTCGACCCTCCGGCGGTGGGGATGGTGTTCGGCATCAGCCTCGAAGAAGTAGTCGCTCGCGATCGTGCCAAAGGCACGCATTCTGTCACGACCATCAGAAATTACGACATAGTCACCCACCTGCATATCGGACCGAAATGAAAAGGTGCAGACGAGCTCGCCAGCATGGCCGCTGATCTCCTTGCTGGTCCGGCGCTCCAGCTCGGTCTTGATTTCAGCCCAGTCTTCAAATCGCTCATCCGACCAATCGATCTTTCCACTCCAGCCGTGGCGGATTTCGTTTGCATCAAGAGCGCGCTTGATTTGCTCCTCTTCCTGGAAGCGCCTTCCGAGGGCAACTTTGAAGATTGGACGCGTTCGATCGAGCCGGCGATCGCCCGAGCCTTCGCCGGGATCCAATCGAGCCCGTTCGCAGATCCGCTTGAAGATGCCATCCTCGATCTTGAGGCGGAAACCGGCTGCGTCCAGTTCGTCCGCGTCCAGCTCCTGACTCTCTACCCCCTGTGTCTCGGGACGCAGCCCCTCGACGAACTCCTCGTAGCTCATCGACTGGTGGAAGGTGACGAACTCTATGCGCCCGGCCGCCAATAGCCTCTGGTACACTGCCATGAGCTCGGCCCGATCCATCGGGACCGGCTCGCCACACAGCCGCACTGCCTCGGCCGCGGTGGAGAAGGTTTTCCCCGTGCCGGGCGGCCCGTAGAGAATGAGGTTCATGGGGGTCAATCCCTTCTGGATCTTGGCGTCAGTCGCGCGACCGTCGTCAGCGCTGCTCGTTCCATTCACGCCGCCACGTGGTGGAACTCCGATTGCCTGAGCAATCTCCGGGGCCAGCTCATAGCGAACGAGCTTGTCGCCTCCGTAGGTCAGGTAGTTGACGGGCCCTCCGGAGATCGCCTTGACCCGCGATGGCAGGCCGTCGACGAGCATCGCACGCGCGACATCGACGATGTCCTGGGTCTCGATCGCCTCATCCGCATTGTTGCCGGCGCCCCGCGGCTTGATCCGAAAGGCCGAGACGCCGGTGGTGCGGTTGAAGTTCCTGACCGGCTGGAAAGGAGCACCCATAGCATCGAATAGGATAAAGGGGCGGACATCACCGGACTGAACGGTTCCATCAAGCTTGAAGCGAAACACCGTGGCTGAACTTTGGTCGGCCCCGATCCGTTCAGGCTCTGGGATCTGCGCCATGTCCTGAAACATTCGGCCGGCCAGAGCTTGGCAGATATTCGGCCAGGCCTCTTTGAGCCCAAGTGCTTCGTTCACGTCGCGGACGAGCACTTCGACGTGGTCGCGACCTTCCTCACGCGCGGGCTCGATGTAGTGCTCCAAGACGTATTGCCGTATCCGATCAGCGTCCTTGGCCGCTCCCGGAGGGTCACCCGCCAGGAACCGCCCGTACTGCCCCAACCAGCTACCCCAGTTAGAGAGCCTGTTGTGGGGATTGTCGGAGTCCGGCATCAGAGTCCTGTAGTCCTGACCGCCGGTTCGGGCATCCTCCCGAATCTTGCGTAGACGCTCGCGCAGCGCCTCGAACCTGTCAGCTTCCCATGCCTCGTCGAGATCTCGATGTGGCATGCCAAGCGCCGCAAGATTCCGCTCGATGGTTCGGATCGCGTAAGCCCGCGAATTGCGGCCCGCTTCTGTCTGAGCTCCGCCTTGCTCAAGCCATGTTTTGAATTCGTTTTCTTTCGTCATTCACAGATCGCGATTTCCGAGGGTTCTAAAGGTGAAGACGGTGACCGTGTCACCGCAATGGCTCTGTGCCTCGACTGAGGATGCTCAAGTAGTCGCTGTACACATACATTCGGCCACGCTGCTTGCCCGTCACCTCCCGCACGATGCCGAGATCCTCCAGATGCTGGATCGACTTCGCAATTGTTGGGGGCGAGATGCTCAGCCGCTGCGCCGCCGCGGGAATGCCGATGATCGGCTTCTGCTGAAGCAGCTGGTGGACCCGGAGGGCGGATGCGGCCGGGCGCCCGAGATCCTCGATCCGGTGCCGATCGGCTTCGAACAGCGCGAGGATTTCGCGCGCCGCCTCTGATGCCTGAAGAGACGTCTCGGCGATGCCGTCGAGGAAGAACTCCAGCCAAGTCTCCCAGTCGCCGTTCTCACGGACCTGCTGCAGGAGGTCGTAGTACTGGCGGCGATGCGTCTTGAAGTAGAGGCTGAGATACAGGATCGGCTCCTTCAGGATGCCCTGCGTGCAGAGAAGGAAGGTGATCAGCAGGCGGCCGAGACGGCCGTTCCCATCGAGAAACGGATGAATGGTCTCGAACTGCACATGGACCAGCCCGGCCTTGATGAGGGTCGGCATCTCCGGCGTGTCGGCATGGATGAACGCCTCCAGGTCCGACAAGAGGTCGAGAACGTTCTCGGGGGGCGGCGGGACGAAGAGCGCATTGCCCGGTCGTGTTCCGCCGATCCAGTTTTGCGAACGTCGGAACTCTCCCGGCTGCTTCGTGCTCCCGCGTCCCTTCTCAAGAAGGATTCCGTGGATCTCCCGGATCAGGCGCAGGGAAAGCGGAAATCCTTCGCGGATCCTGTCGAGGCCATGGTTCATGGCGGCGACGTAGTTGGAAACCTCCTGCACGTCGTCGAGGGGGACGCCCGGCGCTTCCTCGCTCTCGAAGAGCAGCAGGTCGGACAGCGACGACTGCGTGCCCTCGATCTGCGAGGACAGCAGCGCCTCCTTGCGAACGTACATGTAGAGGAAGAGCGGGGTGTCGGGCAGGATGGAGGTCACGCCATCGAGCCGGCCGATCGCGCGGTTCGCGCGCTCGAGCTGACGGTAGAGCCGGTCCATCCTCACTGGCGGGACTGGAGGCAACAGGGGAGGCACGAATGCCTCCGCGCGTTCGCCCGCGGTCGAGATGGCGACGCGCTGACCCAACCGTGATGGCTCCGGTGCTAACGCCATGGTTGAAAAAGGATCCTTTCCTTGGCAGGCTACCTGAGAAAGGATATCGCGTATTCCTTTCCTTGTCGTGGTTCTAACGGAAGGTTCCTTTTCTTGTCGAGTGCTCATTCCCCCTGTCCGCGCCAGATCCGGTCCGGGCTCATCCTCTGATCCGGTGGCGCGATGGGACATCAGCGCCTCGGGAAACTCCCCACCCACCGATACCTGCCGGACATCGTCAGGTATCTGGTGACCGGTGGCACGCCTACCGCGCACTTGGTGGAACAGATCACCGAGGTGGGGCGGGATGCGCTGGAGCGTGCCCTGAAGGACCCTGTCTTCGTGGAGGCGCTGTGGTTGCTCATCAGATTGCCGCAGGCCGCTGCGTCGAAGGATTTCGGGGCGGCTCTCGCCGAGATCGGCATGGGCGCGCAACGGCCGACTTCAGTGGCGGAACTGATGGTTGCCTTCGACAATGCCCTCGAACGCGTGCAGCGGCGCGAACATCGGGATGCCACGGACCTTGGCGAGATCGCCCGTCAGGCCGCCCTCACCGCGCTCGGCGATGCTGTGCGAGCCGGAATGCCGATGTGGTTGCCGACGGCGGATGATGTGCAGGCTTCGGTGGCTGTGCTGAGGTCCCCGGAGAAGTTCGGTGCTCTGGCCCACCACTTCCACGCAAATACTGTGGAGCGCGTCATCCACTATTACGTCGATCGGAACCTTCATGAGCTCGTCGGCGCCGATTGCGTTGTGTCGTCCATTCAGGATCTCGCCACATACGATTCAGCGATACGCCGCCATTGCATGGAAGCCGCGCTGATCATGCGCGCCTTCGCTAGGGACTGGCTCGGCAAGAACCAGTACCGGGACGGCAAGGACATATCGAAGAACGATGCATTAAAATTCTCGGCCTACGCCGTCCGAAAGATCAGTATCGAGCTCAAGAACAGGAAGGGGCCAAAGTGAAACGGTGCCTGATTGAATGCGGCGTGCGGCAGGCATCCGAAGAGGGCGCTCTCGCGATGAACGTGAGCGACCCCGGCAAGAACGTCAATCTGAGGATCGAATCCATCAGCCGCTCGATGGTCGGGAATATCCCTGACCTTCTCATCGATCTCTTGGAGATCGCCGCATACGTCTACTGCGTCGATCAGCGCATCAAGCGCGGGACTGAGATGCTCATGGACTACGGGAAGGATTGGCGCCGCAGCCTGACCTTCTCGATCCCTGTGCGCCATCCCGAGGTCTGGAATGGGGAAGAGGTTCAGGAGCTGCTGGTCAAAACCCTCGGCTTCCTCTCCGACGACAGCTATGCATTCCGTTTCCGCAAGGCGGAAGCGCCGGTTCAGCCGCGCGATCCCTATTTCCACGAACTCCTCGATGCTTTCCAGGAAAACGACGAGGTGGCGCTGTTCTCGGGCGGCGTCGATTCCTTTGCCGGCGCGGTCAACGACATCGTCACGCTGGGCAAGTCTGTCACCTTGGTTGGCCACTGGTCGGTGCCGAAAGTCCAGAATGTCCAGGCGACCCTGGTCGACGCATTGAAGCAGCGCGGATACGGGCGGCGGCTGTCTTACGTCCCGGTGTGGGTATCGAACACGGACATCAAGCCGGCCGAGTACACCCAGAGAACCCGATCATTTCTCTTCGCGTGCATCGGTCTGGTCGTGGCGCGGATGTCCGGGAAGGATTGCTTCAGCTTCTACGAGAACGGGGTTGTCAGCATCAACCCACCGCTGGCGGGGGACGTGGTTGGTGGCCGAGCCACGCGTACCACCCATCCCAAGGTACTCCGTGGCCTAGAGGACTTGTTCTCGACCCTCCTCGACCGCCAGATAGAGATCCGAACCCCGCTGCAGTGGCTCACCAAGAAGGAGGTCACCGAGACGATCGCAGCCGCGGGCATAGCTGACATGATCGGGTCCACGGTGAGCTGCACCCGCACGCACAGCCGGACGAGAAGGCACACGCACTGCGGAATATGTTCGCAATGCATCGATCGAAGGTTCCCTGTCTTGGCTGCGGGATTGGCTGATCATGATCCCGCGGACCAATACAAGAAGGATCTACTCCTGAGCGATCGAAGTGCCGATGACAGCCTTCGAATGGCGATGCACTACGTGTCCTTCTTCAGGAAGGTCGGCTCGATAACGAAGGACCGGTTCCTTGTCGACCTTCCGGAAATTGTCTCGGCGCTTGACCACTTCCCGGATATGTCAGCCGATGAGGCCAGCGCACAGCTTTTCGATCTGTTCCAGCGGCACGCGCGATCCGTGGAAGACGTCATCGCCCGGGCCGGGAGCGAACATGCTGGCCTACTTTTCAGAGGCGAGGTTCCGCCTGGTTCGCTTCTGGCGACCTGCTTCGCGCGTGGTGACCGTGTCGAGTTCGCCCCAAGCTCCGACTATGATCAGCATGTAACGGCTTTCGTCGACCGGCTCAGTGCTCCCGTCCTCGAGTTCGCGATGGATCACGATGCCGAGCAGGTGCTCTTTCACGGTGGGTACCGTCTTGAAGGTGCGAACTACCGCTTTGTGAACGCGTTGATCGAGGACTTCCGGGCCGCCAAGAAGACGCGCTCAGAGATCCCGTTCAAGCATTCCCACGTCGTGGCGGACGAAATAGGCGTGGAGGATCAAGCGATGCGACAGCGGCTCAGCCGGTTGCGCAGCGCGCTCGACCCGCTGGCGGTGATGCTCGGGATCCCCCTCGATCAAGACAGTTTCATCGAAACCAAGGATCGCGCTGGCTACCGCCTCAACCCGGCGTGCCGCGAGATTTCACTCGGCGACATTCAGAGCCAGAATCCGGCTGCCGGGTCGCGGACGGCTACTTCGCCGCCGACCACACGTCCTTCTGGGGCGCGAAGGTGGGATAACCTCGCTGGATCGAGTTCTCACCCTACAGGCCGGGCTTCAAGAGGTTGGAGCGATGCCAGGCGAGGCGAGCCCGGTGCTTGTCGGTCAACGCGATAGGCTGTTGCCAGCCAAGCGATGAACGCGCCTTCTCACCAAGTGTGGGTGAGAACAGCGGCTGGCCGGCGTCGTCGAAGCTTACGAGCCCACGGTCAAACGCGGCGTCCCAGAGTGCCGAGAGAAGCAATCCGTTGTGAACATCGAGGCGTTCGGCGTCACTTTCGCAGTCCTTCCAGGGAATGATGTGCGACGCGCGAAGAAGGGGGGCGTCCGTGATCCCCGTCAGGGGGCAGCGGTGTCAAACGGCCTTCAAAATTGACCCCCGATCGGCGTCCAAAATTGACCCCCTGCGGCGATGGCTGCTTGCCCGGTCCGAGCGGATCGAAGCCGGAGGCGAAGAGGAGATCGGACCGGGCGCGTTCTGTGCTGGAAG
>DASYHX010000408.1:0-10955 GCA_035998065.1 Pseudorhizobium sp. | reverse complement strand
AATCTGCTTGGTTACCCTTTTTGCCGACGGCTGCTGATCGAGCCGCTCTGCTTCGTCTTTAGTCGGCGGTACTCCGTAAGGGCCAGGCCATACTCATAGAAACTTCAGAACCGCATTCGGCTTTCAAATCGACCACGGAGGATGCGAGCGGGTCTCAGTATGAGGACGATCACAAACATCGAGAAGGAGAGGTATGCAAGTGGCCAGTGAAGTGCTGCACTCACCGGCAGGGCCGCGATCGCAAACATCGCGGCAAATAGCCCATTTGCTCGAGGCCCGCTGACGAGCCGCCAGAAGAACCACTCGAGCAAGAACGCGGAAAACAGCAAGATTCTGCTGGCGAGAAGTTCGGGTCTATCCCTTATCGCCACGTTCATCCTCCTTCAGATCAGAAATCAGCTGAGGATACGTGCTGAGGATTGATTGCAGGTAAAGCGAGACGATCTCGTTTTACCGTTAGCTTGGTTGCTCAGCCGTGGCAGAAGTGAAGCTAATGAAATGTCCGCAAAGGGGCGACAGCTGACATTTGGGCAGACATTACTGAGAAAGGACATCTGGCGCTCCGACGCCTTGTCGAGGAAAGGCGATATCTTCACATTACTCAATCATGCGAAGAGTGACACGAGGCTTGTGTTCCGAAGCGGTGCTGGCGCAGGTAGCTCAGAAAGGCAGCGACGTTTGGTGAAGGAGAGCTTCCTGCACGCCGCACGAGCCCGATATGTCTGCGTTCCCCCATCCCATGCAGCCTGCGTTGCACCAGACGCTCCATCTTGAGTACTGCCAGGGTCAGCCGTGGTAGCACCGTGACGCCCAGTCCTTCTGTAACCAAAGCACCTGCGGTGGCGAGATGCGAAACCTCGAAGCGAGGCATGAGGATATACCCGAGGCGCTGACATGCCGCATCTGTCAGCTCTCTTACGCTCGTCCCCTTCGCCATAGCGATGAACGGCATCATCATGACCTCTTCCCATTCATAGACACGGTCTTGCGCAAGCGGTCCCTCCAGCGCACCCACAGCTACGAACTCGTCATCCAGGAGGGGCTGGAAGGCCAGATGCCGACGATCCGAAATCACTCCCGCCGTAAAGCCGATATCGGCATTGCCGTTTTCCACCGCGTCGAGCACAGCGGCGGACAAAGCATCTATGATACGCAGATCGATTTCGGGAAATTTACCTGCAAACCCTCGCAGAAGCTTCGGCAACACGCCGGCCGTGATGGACGGCAAGCCGGCGATCGTCAGTGTTCCCCGTCTGGCGGACAGATGCGCGTCGAATTCGGTCATCACGTCCTCGGCCGCGTTCAACATCCTCTCCGCGAGTTTGGCAAAGGTTTGGCCTGACGACGTGAGAGAAAGGTTGCGAGTGTCGCGATCAAATAGTCGCGCCTCCAATTGCTCTTCTAGAAGCGAGAGTTGACGCGATACGGCAGAGGTCGACAGCCCGAGATCTTCTGACACAGCGCGAAGAGAACCCTTTTGAGCGAGCAGCCAAACCAGCCGAAAATCAGCCAAGCGAATATTATTGCGCTTCATGCAACAATTATCGTCAATTTTGCACTTCTCGCAAGATCAGCTTTCTGGGAACCTGTGGGCGAACTCAGGGAGGAGTTCGCAGGGAGGAAATCATGAAACACATCTTAGGGGCGCTGCTCGGGGTGACCATACTGGCCGGCGTTGCGACGGCGCAGGATGCAAAGGATCTTCTGATTGGATCCACCTCGGCGTCATCCAGTCATTACGGATACTTCGTCGCAGTTGGTCAGATCATCAATGAGAAGATCGACGGCTTGAAAGCTTCCGTTGTCGAGACGGGTGCGACGATGGACAACATCCGGCGGATGGAACGTGGGCAAATCGATCTGGGTCTCGTCACAACCAATGTTGCGCAGCATGCCACCGCAGGGACGAACGAATTCGGAGGACGCCCGCAAGACCTGCAATTGCTATGGGTCTACACTGGAGCTCCACAGAACGTCGTGGTGAGGAAAGATGCCGGCGTGTCTGATCTCAAGGGCTTGGAAGGCGTGCGCTTCAACCCCGGCATCAAAGGGTCTGCCACCGAGGCAACCACGGAAGCAGTTTTCAACGCGCTGGGCCTTTCCGCCGATTATGTACGAGGATCCACGACCGATGTGGTCGACATGATCAAGGACAATCGTGTCGCAGGCTACGTCAAGTCGGGGTCTGGAAACAAGCTCGACGGCTCGACCATGGACGTCGCCACGTCTACCCCGATTTCCATTCTGAGCCTGGACAAGGACCAGGCCGAGACACTGCGCAGCAAGATGCCCGACATTTCAGTCGTTGATGTGCCCGAAGGAGCTGCGGAGGGTATTCCGGCCTATACCACCTGGAGCTTCGGTGTCGGTGTCGGCGCTCCCTCATCGATGGACGAGGAAACGGCCTACAAGATCGTCAAGGCCGTCATGGAAGATAAATCGGCGCAGGCAAACGCCTTGTCGAGCCTGAAGAACGAGAAGCTCTCGGATCTCACCCTGCAATTCGGCACCATCCCGCTCCATCCTGGTGCAGCGCGCTGGTTCGAGGAACAGGGGATCGACCTTCCCTCCAAACTTACGCCGAAGTCCTGAGGACTTGGCGATGATGCACTCCCGCGTGCAGAAGTCCCTGGCGATCCTCGTCGGGGCCTTCGTCTTCTACACCGCCGCAACAGGCCCATTCGAGGGGTTGATCCAGCGCGCGATCTTCTTGGCACTCGTCTCGTCTCTGGGTTTCGCACTTTACCCGCTTGGGGCGGGACGAACTTGGCGCGCGCTGGGACTGGCGATCGACCTAGCGCTAACGGCAGTGACGATTGCGGCCTGCGGGTACATCGTCTGGAACTACGACTCCATCATGACCACCCTACCTTGGGCCACCACGCTCGACATGGTGCTGACGGCGGCACTTGTTCTTGCGGTTCTGGAGCTCGGACGACGCACGGTAGGCCTTATCTTTCCAACGCTCGTCCTGATAGGTCTTGCCTACGCTCTGCTGGGTCATCTGCTGCCGGGCCAATTGGGCCACCGCGGATTTGATGCCGCCTTTGTCACGGAAACGCTGTTTCTGGGTGATCTCGGCATCTGGGGTTCCCTGACCGGTGTCGCTGCGACGGTAATCGCGGCCTTCGTTCTCTTCGGCGCGCTACTACTGCACACGGGTGGCGGCCAAGCCTTCATGGACCTGGCAATGCGCCTCGGAGGTCGTCAGCCTGGGGGCGCCGCGAAGATCGCGACGATCGCCAGCGGGCTTTTCGGCATGATCTCGGGCTCGGCTGTCGCAAACGTCGCGACCACTGGAAACTTCACAATCCCGATGATGATACGGCTCAAGTATCCGCCCGCTTTCGCCGCTGCGGTGGAGGCCGTCGCCTCGACCGGCGGCCAGATCGCGCCCCCGATCATGGGCGCAGCGGCCTTTGTCATGGCCGAGATTCTCGGCATCCCGTATGTCACCATCATCGTTGCGGCGATCCTGCCGGCGCTTCTCTTCTACGTCTCCGTCTTCGTCACCGTTCATTTCGTGGCTGAGCGTCGCGGACTGGCTATCGTGCCGGAGGATGAATTGCCGGCATGGGGCAAGATTCTCGCCCTGAGACGGATCCTGCCGACCCTCTTGGCCCTGAGTGGCCTGGGGGTCGGCATCTGGCTCGGGCGCTCGATCTCGACCTCGGCATTTTACGGGATCGTCGGTCTGCTGATCGCCTTTGTGGCGACGGAGGCCGGCAAGCTAAGCCTAGGCGATATGGCCACCAAGGTGGTCGACGGACTGGAAGACGCCGGCAAAGGCCTCGTCATCATCGGCGTTCTCCTGGCCGGTGCCCAGGTTCTGGTATCGATGATCAACCTGACCGGCATCGGGGTCACACTGTCGTCGATGATCGTCTTGCTCGCCGGTGATTCTGTGGTTCTGGTCTCCTTGATTGTCTCCGTAGTCTGCCTTGTCATGGGGATGGGACTGCCGACGACTGCGGCCTACGTTCTCGTCGCTGCCGTTCTCGCACCTGCAATGACGGCGGTTGGAATGGATCCGCTTGCCGCACACCTCTTCGTTTTCTACTTCGCCACCATTTCTGTAATCACCCCTCCTGTCTGCGTCGCAGTCTTCGTGGGTGCGGGTATTGCCAAAACACCGTGGCTGCCGGCGGCGGGCGAAGCAGTGCGCCTGGGCGCCGTCACCTACATCGTGCCGTTCCTGCTTCTGCTCTATCCGGGAATGACCATGCGCGGCAGCTCCTTAGATGTCCTTGAGGCGGTGATGGCAGGTTTGGCACTGGTGCTCGCAGTCCCCGCTCTTCTCGCTGGCGTTCGTTTCACCGGCCATCGCGCGACCGACGTCATCCTCATGCTGCTTGTGATCGCCCTGGCCATCTATCCGCAGCCTGTCACCCCCTTCATCGCGCTGGCCCTTTTCGCTGCGGCCTGGAAATTTGCACCCGCACTTCAAAAGGCGCCAGCAGCATGAGCATCGTCAGAATTGGAGCCGGTGCCGGCTTTCAGGGTGATCGCATTGATCCCGCGGTGGATCTTGCCAAACGCGGCGAACTCGACTTCCTGGTCTTCGAGTGTCTGGCCGAGCGAACCATCGCGCTAGCTCAACAAGCCAAGCTTCTCAACCCGGCCCATGGGTACGATCCGCTTCTGGAGCGTCGCCTGCGCGCGGTTCTACCCCATTGCGTACGCTCGGGCACCCGGATCGTAACAAACATGGGCGCCGCCAACCCGCGGGCGGCGGCCAAGCGGACCAAGTCGATTGCGGCGGAGCTGGGGCTGACGGACTTGAAGGTCGCAGCCGTTCTCGGCGATGACGTCCTGGACCAAATTGCATCTCAGGTTCTGGATGAGACAGGGCAAAGAGCTGACGCGCTGGGCGATCGCCTTGTGTCAGCCAATGCCTATATTGGCGTTGCCGCCATTGTGGAGGCCCTGGACCATGGAGCCGACATCGTCATCTGCGGCCGTGCGTCTGACCCCGCACTCTTTCTTGCGCCGCTCATCCATCGCTTTGGCTGGGCCATGGACGACTGGATGCGGCTCGGCCGCGGGACACTGGTGGGACACCTTCTCGAGTGTGCCGCGCAGGTTACGGGTGGTTATTTCGCGGACCCCGGCGTTAAAGAGGTCCCTGGACTTTCGCAGCTCGGTTTTCCCATTGCCGAAGTCTCGCCCGATGGAAACGCCGTAATCACCAAGCTTCCGCAGACGGGCGGCATGGTCACCCGCGCGACCTGCGCTGAGCAGATGCTCTACGAAATTCATGATCCGGCGCGTTATTATCAGCCCGATGTCATTGCCGATTTCTCTCAAGTTACCCTCGAGGAGATCGGTCGGGATCGGGTTGCCGTGCGCAATGCCAGTGGCCACGCCGCCACAGGCAGTCTTAAAGTCTCGGTTGGCTATCGCGATGGTTGGCTGGGGGAAGGCCAGATTTCCTACGCCGGAAGCAATTGCGTCGGTCGTGGAGAACTTGCCGGCGCTATTTTACGCGAACGTCTGCTCGATGCACGCAACAGCATCCTGGAAGATCGCGTCGACCTCATCGGCTTGAATTCCATCTCCGCCGGCCGGGTGAATACGACCGCGCCTAGTGAGATAAGGCTGCGCTACGTGGCTAGGTGCAGCGATCGCGAGACAGCAGCACGGATCGGTGAAGAGGTCGAGGGGCTCTACCTCAACGGACCGGCCGGCGGCGGCGGCGTCTTTAGCTCCGTGCGCGAGATCATCGGCATTGCCTCCACCTTGCTCGAAGCGGCCAAGGTCACTCCTTCGATCGAGTTCATGGAGATCCCTCATGAAGTTGCATGAGCTGGCACACGCGCGGACCGGCGATAAAGGAGACATCTCTAACATCGCCGTCATCTTGTATTGTGCGACCGATTGGAACCGCGTTTCTGCAGCCTTAACGCCCGAGCGCGTGGCTGCGCATCTCGGCCTCCCCAAGGATCAGAAGATCGACCGCTATGCACTGCCGCAGCTTCCGGCGCTCAACTTTGTGATTCATGGGATGCTGGCCGGAGGGGTGACACGCTCCCTCGCCTTAGATGCTCATGGAAAATGCCTCGCTTCTGTTCTCTTGGAGATGGAGCTTAGCTAGCTGAAGAACGAGAGGCCTGGTTCGAATGGGAGCTCACAGGCAGATGGGGCACATGGACCGCAAGTATCCCCCGGCGAAGATGAGGGTCACTCTCAGGCTAGAGCCGCTGCCGTAGCATAGCCTTCAGCTAGCGAAAATGCAGAACCATGGTGACTCCGTCTACCGTTTCCACCTCCATCTCGAGTCCGAAATTCCCAGCAGGGTTGACGGCTTCACTATCTTAGCTGGTGATGCGTTGGCGACGACGCGTCCGTCTTTCATCTCCACAATCCGATCTGCATGGGCAGCCGCCTCCCGTTCGGCCAACCGGGCTTCAAGAGCGACCACGTGCCAGGGGGAATTCGACGGCTTGCAGCGGCTAGAGCGGACCAAGCCGATGACGACGGGGTTCTTGCAGGCCGGCACATCGCCGAGGAAAGACTGGCAGGTTCATGTGAGCGTCATTGAGTCCGAAGATAAGTATTCCTCCACACCTCTTGCTGCAGCCGAACGGACGAAAGCGACCAATCCACCAGCGGGTCTGGTCGCAACCAGACTCGTCGCCTCCCTGCGAGAGTCAGGATCGCGGTGTTATGTTGCGCTGAGCGAAGGCGCTGCTGGCGAGATCGCTGGGGCGGTCAGCGCCCTTTTTCCGGATGTCCAGCTTCTTGTTTTGCCGCCTTGGGACTGCCTGCCCTTCGATCGTGTACCACCCTCGCGCCATTGCATGGGCAGGCGAATGGATGCGTTGCGGATCTGGAACGAGCGAAGTCTTGCGCCGAAGATATTGGTCACGTCGCTGGAGGCGGTGATTCAACGTATTGCACCGGCAAGCGTCATCGAAGACAGCAAGCTTGATCTGGTGGTGGGGAAACCGTTTGATCGCCTCGCTTTCTCAAAATTCATCCGGCGGACGGGTTATGTTGAAGAAGGCGTTGCTGACGATCCGGGCGAAGTAGTGGTTCGCGAAGGTGTCATCGACATCTATCCCGCCGGTGCCCCTGGTCCGATGCGGATCGTCCTGTCAAAGGACGATTACCTCCTGGAACTGAGGGGATTTGATCGCGTGTCCCAACGCACCGAAAGCTTGTTGAACGCGGTGACACTGGGCCCCGCCTCTGAAGCCATTGCGACCGACGGATGTCCGGAAGGATTGGACCCAATTGTCGGCACGATGGAAGGCTTGATGTGCCGCTTGTATCAAGACATGCCGACGGTGTTCGATGTGCTGGGCGATGTCGCCGTGGATATTGCTCCCGGTGCCGAGGAACGGGTCAAGCGTTACTTCGACATAGTCGAAGACGCAAGGCAGTCCCGGATAAGTTTCAGCGAGAGGGGAAGCGCCTCCTCTCGCTCGCTCTACCTCAGCCGCGAAGATTGGGAACGGCTTGCCGCAAGGCTGCCCGCGGCCACATTGGATTTAGAACAAGGTGGTGACCTGCCGACGGAGGCTTTCGACACCGATCCCCGCAAGGCCATGGTCAAGTTCGTGCAGGACGGCGTGAAACACGGCCGGAAAATCCTCATTGCGGGGACAGGCGAGAGTCTTAGGACGCTTCGCCGACGTCTTGCTATGGCAGCCGGGACGGCAGCTCGCTCCGTCGACACCTGGCAAGAGGCCTTGGAGGCCGAGGCCGGAAGCCTGTTGGACCTACAATGTGAACTGGAGCACGGATTCCTCGATACCAAGCACAATATCGCCGTTGTCGCGGCCGAGCAAACAAGCAGAACCAACGCCTCACACGTCCTGCTTGCTGAGCCGGAACTCCGCCTTGGCGACGTCGTGGTTCACGAGGACCACGGTGTCGGGGTTCTGAGAAATCTGGAAAACATTGAGGTCGAGGGTGTGCCTCACGACGCGGCCCGCCTGGAATATCGGGATGGGGCATCCATCCTCGTGCCAATGGAAGAGTTTGGTAAACTGTGGCGCTATGGCGCTCAGCCCGAAGCCGTCACCCTCGATCGGCTTCATACAGAGGCTTGGCAGAAGAAGCACGAAAAGATCGCAAGGGACATTCGGTCCACCGCTCGCCATCTCGCGACGATCGCAAAGCAGAGGCAGGCAACAGAGGCGGAGAGCTTCGTGCCGCCGCGGGCAGCCTTCGCCGCCTTCACCAGGCGTTTTCCCTACGCCGAAACGCGTGATCAAGCTGAGGCCATCAAGGGCGTGCTTTCCGATCTCGCGTCCGGACGCCCGATGAACCGCCTTGTATGTGGAGATGTCGGCTTTGGCAAAACCGAGATCGCCTTACGGGCAGCCGCAGCGGTAGCCCTTGCCGGAGGGCAAGTGGTCGTCATTGCCCCAACCACCGTTCTGGCGCGTCAGCACTTCGCGACTTTCCAGCACCGCTTCGCGGGGACCGACATCTCCGTTGCGATGCTGTCGCGCCTGGTCAATCAGGATGAGGCAAAGCAGGTGAAGGCGGCGCTCGCCGACGGAACGCTTGACGTCGTCGTCGCAACCCACGCAGTCCTCGCCAAGGATGTGCGATTTGACCATCTTGCGCTGTTGATCGTGGATGAGGAGCATCGTTTCGGCCTGAAAGAAAAACGGACGATGCATGCACTTGCACCTGCGTTGCACATGCTTGCCATGTCGGCGACACCGATTCCCCGGACGCTGCAATCGGCTATGGTCGGTATTCAAGAGGTGAGCCTCCTGACAACGCCCCCCAGCAAACGCCGGCCCGTGCGCACCTCTATCGCAGCCTTCGACAGCGGCTCCGTACGCACTGGCCTCATGCGCGAACACCGCCGCGGCGGGCAAAGCTTCTTCGTCGTCCCTCGCATCAAAGACATGGAAGAGGTCGAGGCGATACTTCGCAAAATCGTTCCGGAGCTTTCGGTCAAGCTTGCGCACGGCAAGATGCCGGCGGCGGCCATTGATGAAGCAATTGCTGGTTTCGCCGAAGGCGACGGAGATGTTCTTCTTGCCACCAACATCATCGAGAACGGCCTCGACGTGCCACGGGCCAATACCGTGTTTGTCTGGCGCGCGGAACTGTTCGGAATGGCTCAGCTCCACCAGTTGCGCGGACGGGTCGGACGCGCCGGAGCCCAGGGTATGGCCACTTTCCTGACCGAAGAGGGGGCTGAATCGCCGGAGGACGCGCGCTTGCGGCTGTCGACCCTTGTTGAGAACGACCGGCTCGGCTCCGGCTTGGCGATCAGCTTGCGCGATCTTGATCTGCGCGGTGGAGGCGACCTCGTGGGTGAGGACCAGGCCGGGCACATCAAAACAATCGGAATCGGCCTATACCAGAAATTGCTTGCGAGCGCCGTCGGGAGATCGCGCAAACATGCCCGGGTTAATCCGCCGCGAGCCATCCTTAACATCGGCGTTGCAGGTACGATACCGGCGGATTATGTCTCCGACCCGGCGGTAAGGCTCAATCTCTACGCTAGATTGCTGCGTGCATCCGCGCCCAACGAGATGGACGAGCTGGAAGAGGAGTTCGAAGACCGGTTCGGCGAGCTGCCGCAGGACGTAATGCTTCTTTTGCGGACCACCCGACTGCAACTTGTTGCGGCACGGTTGGGCGTCACCAAGCTCGAGGCCGGGCCAAAAGCACTTGCGATTACGCTGACCCACAAACCAGCCGCAAAGGTCGTCGCAGCATTGACGAAAATGGAAGGAGCGGCTCAACGGGAGAACCGGCTGGTATTTGAGGCGGCAAGCCTGGCTGGGGAGGAGCCGCTTCGTTTCTTTGAGCGGGTCGTGTCGTCGATGCAGCAGGCATGACGACAGAGGTGACGCGGCCGCGACGGCGACGGCCGATAAGAGACAGCGGAAGGACCCACGGAGGTGGCGGCCGGGCCAACCGTCCCGAGCCTAACCTGTTTTAGACGGCAAAAGGCTGCTTGAGAGGCATCCATCGTCAAGAACGTCCGCTGTTGGTCCAGAGCGGGCGACGAACGCATTTGTCGGCACGGCTAGCTGAAGAGAGCCGGACGATCTTTACCACGTCATAGGAGTCGCCGTTGCAGAGTCTCAAGAATGGTCGATGGCTCAACGAGCCCACAAAAGCCAAAGCATCGGCTAGAGAACTTTCCGTAACAACCGACGCCAAAACTGATTTCTGGCGAGAGACTCACCATGGCTTTGTCCGCGACAACGGCCACTTCTACGCGTTCCAGGCCGAAGGCGATTTTACCGCTCAGGTTCGAATCCGGGCACATATCGAACATCTCTATGATCAGGCTGGCCTGATGGTCAGGCTCGACGTGCTAAAGGCTTTTGCCATCCTGTCCGACTTCAGTTCCGACCAACGGGCCGTGACTGCGACCCTTTGCTATGAAACTGAAGCCGGAGGCGTCGGCAGATGACCTCGTCGAAGCACGGAGATCTCTTGAGGCTGCAAGAGATGTTCAGTGAACTGACGAAGATGATCAGCCGCTAAATCCGAAGTACCACACTGCCACCGGCACCGCCGATAGGAAGATGAGGGAAAGCACGACCAGCGCGCCGTCACGGGTTAATACCCCGGCCGCGAAGAGTGCGATCACCGCGGAAGCGATGGAGCCTGACGTGGGGATGATCTCCATGAATGGCATGAAGAGGGTCAGAGCAAGGATCAGGGAGAGTGGCAGCCAGAGCCAGGGGCGATGGAAAAGGAATGTGAGCCGCGCCTTGAGGAACCGTTCCACGAAGCCGATAGGTTTGCGCAACCATCCGATACCCTTGCAGAGCTTGGTGGTGGACATCCGACGGTGGGTAATGAAGGCTGGCAGCCACACGCAGTCACGGCCGATAATCATCTGAATGACCAGAATGAAAACAATCACCGCCACGGTCGCGGTGATGCCCGGAATGGCGCTCGCGGGCG
This sequence comes from Pseudorhizobium sp., assembly GCA_035998065.1. Taxonomy (GTDB): domain Bacteria; phylum Pseudomonadota; class Alphaproteobacteria; order Rhizobiales; family Rhizobiaceae; genus Neorhizobium. The sequence goes on along the minus strand of DASYHX010000408.1, from coordinate 56 downwards.
ATGTGGAGATCAACGAGAAAACCAGCATGAGAGACGCAAAGGATTTGTGCCCGAGC
>DASYHX010000406.1:0-11074 GCA_035998065.1 Pseudorhizobium sp. | reverse complement strand
ACCGGAGGCTGCTCCGTGTCGGAAGCAAGGTGTTCTTCGAGCAGAATGTCCGTTAGATCGAGCTCGAGATCGTCCAGCGCCAGCTCGAACTCGTCATCCGAGATCGGTTCAACCGGCGTGGCAGCAGCGACGGTGGCGTCGGGCGACGGGCGTGAAGCATCCAGTTCGAACGGATCGTCTTTGAGATCGACGGGAAGCTCGAAGCGCGGCTCCGAAATAACCGGACTTTTTGACTCAACGGTGAAGAACGAGTCGGCCCGTACATCCCGCATCGAAGGCTCAGGAACCACCGGCTCCGTCGGAGCCTCAGGAACCAAAGCGGCACCGCTAAAATCGGCTGGATGTGAGCGGCTGGTGAAATCCAGCGAGACCGGGACTTCGAGGCCGGCTACAGCCTGTTCGTCCGGCACCGGCTCTCTTCTCGCCGGGTCCACTTGATCGGCCTGATCTGACAGCGACACAGCGGGAGCCGCATCAGCAACTGGTGATTCGACGTCGGATTGGACCAGCATCCGCGGCTCCTGAGGCACTGCAACAGCGCCTTGAGGCTCAACGGTCGAATGAAAATTCGCAAGTGGCATCCGAAAGCTGGGCGTATAGATCGGCTTCCGGTCCCGGCGCACGTCGGCTCCAACGGCAGGCGCTTCGCCAGCCCCAAGCGCAAGTTCCAGTTCATCCGAAAGATCGAGTGTTTGCGGTGGTTCATTGCCCTGCACCCAGTCAATCACCGGGGCTGCGTCTTCTCCGTGAGGAGCATAGGCAGAGGCAAGCTCCGCACTGAGCTGGTCCCCTGCACCAGGGCCGGCGGACACGGGCTCGTTTTCCCATTGTGCCGGGCCCTCAGGCGCCTGCACTTCCTGCTCCGCCGCCGAGTCATGCACGGCTTCACCCCGCCCCCGCGGAAGCAGCGATTCGTCGTCCTCGTGCAAAGCAGCTTCGACGGCTAACTGCCCTGTCCGCCCAGAGCCTCCGACGTTATCCGACAGGTCACCTCTCCGGCTGACGCCAAAGTCGTCAGACAGTTCGATGTCCAGATCAGCAGTCGCGGCTCCCTGAAAGGCATCAATGCCGGGCCCGACGCCTTCGGCCACAAGCTCCGGCTGGTGTGGACGCGGCGCTTCATAGCGCTCGAACTCACGAAGAAGCTCGTCTTCCAGATTGAAGGCGGGTTCACGACGTTCGGCGACGGGCGCCTTCGGCACCAGACGCTCATCGTATCCGACGATACGGGCGAGTTCTGCCAAGGGGTCGCCGTCGGCGAAGAAGTCCGGAGCGTCATTCCGGTTACGCGCAAGGTTCTCGTCTGCCATTCCCTCGTCCACCCACCTACACTTACTCGGGCATTGCCAGTGCTTTGTGGGCAAATGGTGGCGGAGCTACCGCATCTCGTCCGGTGCGGCAGTGCCAGTAATGGCCAATCCCGACTTCAGAACAGAGGCTACAGCACGCACCAGCCCAAGCCTGGCAATACTTAATTCTCGGTGCTTAACGTTAACAAACCGTAATTCAGGCTGATCCTTGCCCTTATTCCAGTGGGCATGGAAGAAGCTTGCCAGATCGTAGAGGTAAAATGCAAGTCTATGGGGCTCCTGCGACTGTGCCGCGGCCTCAATAACGCGGGGATATTCGGAAAGCTTCGCGATCAACTGGATCTCGTTGTCGTCAACGATGCTCGGAGCCATTCCCGAAAGATCAAGAGAATCAACATCAACATCAGGAAAGGCTTCCCGCGCCTGGCGGAAAACCGACATGCAGCGGGCGTGCGCGTACTGGACATAGAAGACCGGATTATCCTTCGACTGCTCCGTGACCTTGGCGAAGTCAAAGTCCAGCGGCTCCGAACTCTTGCGATAGAGCATCATGAATCGCACCGAATCACGCCCCACCTCATCGACAACTTCGCGCAGGGTCACGAAGTCTCCGGAGCGCTTCGACATCTTTACCGGCTCGCCGTTGCGGTAGAGCTTGACCAGCTGGCAAAGCAGCACCGTCAGCTTTACGCTGCCGCCGGAAACCGCCCTCGCCAAAGCCTCGAGCCGCTTGACGTAGCCGCCGTGGTCGGCGCCAAGCACGTAGATCATCTCATCATATCCACGGTCGAACTTGTCCTTGAAGTAAGCCACGTCGGCCGCGAAATACGTGTAGCTGCCGTCGGACTTGATCAGCGGTCGGTCAATATCGTCACCCACTTCCGTAGACCTAAACAGCGTCTGCTCACGATCTTCCCAGTCCTCCGGCACCTGCCCCTTCGGCGGCGGCAGGGCTCCACGGTAGACGTGTCCCTTGAAGGTGAGGTCGTTGATCGCGGCGCGGATGCGCTGGGCCCCGTCCGCGTGCAGGTGCCGTTCCGAGTAGAAGACATCGTGACGGACGTTGAGCGCCTCCAGATCCTCGCGGATCATCGCCATCATCGCGTCGATGGCGCGATCCTTGACGAGTGGCATCCACTCTTCTTCAGCCATATTGTGCAGCCGCGTGTCGAACTCGTCCGCCAGCGCCTTGCCGACCGGGACGAGATAATCGCCGGGATAGAGGCCTGAGGGGATCTCGCCGACGTCCTCGCCCAAGGCTTCCCGGTAGCGCAGGAAGACGGAGCGCGCCAGAACATCAATCTGGCTGCCCGCATCGTTGATGTAGTATTCCTTGGTCACATCATAGCCGGCAAAGGCAAGGAGGTTTGCCAGGGCATCGCCCACGACGGCGCCGCGGCAGTGGCCGACATGCATCGGACCGGTAGGATTGGCAGAAACATATTCGACGTTGGTCTTGCGCCCCGCCCCGACGGTCGAGCGACCGAAGTCCTCGCCCGCGTCGATGATCGAAGCGAGCAGACGCTGCCAGTAAGCCTTGCCGATACGGATGTTGATGAAGCCGGGTCCCGCGACCGAGACGTCCACGACGTCAGGCTCCTCCTTCAGGCGAGCCACGATCAGCTCCGCCAGCGCACGGGGATTGGTGCCCAACGGCTTGGCCAGAACCATGGCTGCATTGGTCGCGACGTCGCCATGACTTGGGTCACGCGGCGGCTCCACGGTAATGCGGCTGAAATCGACCTCTGCGCGCTTTTCGCGGGTTAGGTCGATGGTTTCGAGCGCGTTCTCAATTCGTGTCCCGAAGTCGGCAAACAGGTTCATATGATCAATCCCGCGCAAAACAGGCTTTCGTAACGCCATTGCAAATTGCGCGCTGCCTAACGCAAATCCGGAGTCCGGTCAAACAACTCGCCGTGGGCGCGCAGGGCATAGGAATCGGTCATCCCAGCAAGATAATCTCCCACATGCCGAGCGCGCGCCGGTTGCGAAAGACCGGCAATATGCTCCACCCAATAGTGGCTGCGCATCAGGGTTGGTTCTTCGAGGTAGGCTGTGAAGAGATCAGTGACGATCTGCGCTGCACCTTCGCGGATGCGCATAATTTCCGGATGACGATAAATGTGCCTGAACAGCAGCGTCTTGATCTGCCGGTCGGTTTCCGCCATGTCCGCCGAGAAGGTGGCAATGACGCGACCACAGGCGCGCACGTCTGCGCAGGACTGGGGCCCGACCTCTTCCAAGCTGCGTTGCGCGCAGCCGATGACATCCTCGACCATCCGGGTGATCTGCCGCCGCATCATCTCGTGGGTAAAACGGCTTGGCTCCAGATGCGGATAACGCCCGCGCACTTCCCCCATCAGGTCGGCCAGAAACGGCACTTCCTCCAACAACTCGAAGGTAAGGTAGCCGGCCCGAAGGCCATCGTCGATGTCATGTGTGTTGTAGGCGATGTCATCGGCAACGGCCGCTACCTGCGCCTCAAGGCTCGCGTAGCTGTCCAATTCCAGGTCATTAAGCTGGCAATAGTCGCGGACGGGCTGCGGCACGGGGCCCCGCGTCCCCTCGCCCTCCGGCGTCAGCAGCGGACCGTTGTGCTTGACCAGCCCTTCCAGGGTCTCCCAAGTGAGGTTCAATCCGTCGAAATCAGCATAGCGTCGTTCCAGCTTCGTCACGATCCGCAGCGACTGCGCATTGTGGTCAAATCCGCCATAGGGCTTCAGCACCTCGTCCAGCGCATCTTCCCCTGTGTGACCGAAAGGCGTGTGCCCGAAGTCATGCACCAGGGCCACACCTTCGGCGAGATCCTCGTCGAGCTTCAAGGCCCGCGCGAGTGCCCTCGCAATTTGGGCAACTTCGATTGTGTGGGTCAGCCGCGTACGGAAATGGTCCTTGTCGGGGCTGATGAAGACCTGGGTCTTATGCTTTAGCCTGCGAAAGGCCGTCGCGTGAACGATGCGGTCGCGGTCGCGCTGGAACTCCGACCGCGTCAGGCTTCCGCCTTCGGGAAAGAGCCTACCTCGGGAGGCCCAGGGATTGGCCGCGAACGGTGCCTTTTCGCCGCCGCCGAAGCCAAGCGCCTTTTCATTGATCGTCATACCTGCCCGGCCTCCTGCTTGCCCCGCCATTGACGAGCCATTTAAGGCTTCATACCTATAGTGCAATGCGGCACCACAGCCGAGACCAACAACCTTTCCCGAGCCTTGACCTCGGCAGGAGACGACATGACGCCCCCCAATGTCACCCTTTCGGACGCTGCGGCAAAGCGAATCTCCGAAATCATTGCGAGCGACGCAGGAAAGCAGGCGCTGCGGGTTTCAGTCGAAGGCGGTGGATGCTCCGGCTTTTCCTACAAATTTGATCTCGCGGAAGCACCAGCCGCTGACGACGTGGTCATCGCCAATGGCGACGCCAAGGTTCTCATCGACAGCCTTTCCCTCGTTTACATGGAGGGATCGGAAATCGACTTCGTCGACAACCTCCTCGGACAGTCGTTCCAGATCAAGAACCCGAATGCGGTGGCAAGCTGCGGCTGCGGCACCAGCTTCTCCATCTGAAACTCTGCGTCAGATCACGCTTCCCAAAGGCGCGTCGTTCGCTAAAAGAAAATGACCGAACGAGGGAACGTCATGCCGATGAAGATCGCCACCTGGAATATCAACGGTGTGAAGGCGCGGATCGACAATCTGCGCCAGTGGCTGAGTGATTCCTCTCCTGACATTGTCTGCCTGCAGGAGATAAAGTCGGTCGACGAAAATTTCCCGCGCCTGGAGATCGAAGCGCTCGGGTATCATGTGGAGACCCACGGCCAGAAGGGCTTCAATGGGGTGGCGCTCCTGTCGAAGATGCGCCCGGACGAAGTGATCCGCGGCCTGCCCGAGGGTGATGGGGACGATCAGGCCCGCTATATCGAGGGCATCTTTTCCGTCGACGGTGGCGCCGTCCGCGTCGCCTCGATCTACCTGCCGAACGGAAATCCGGCGGACGATCCGGTCAAATACCCTTACAAGCTTCGGTGGATGGAACGGCTGCGTCTCCATGCGGAAAATTGCCTTGCTCTGGAGGAGCCGCTGATTCTCGCGGGCGACTACAATGTCATCCCCGAGCCGCACGACTGCGTCGACCCTGCCGCCTGGGCGACCGATGCGCTCTTCCTGCCCGAAACGCGCGCCGCCTTCCGCCGGCTCGAAACCCTCGGCCTCACAGAGGCTGTCCGGGCGACCAACGATGCGACCAGGCTCTATACGTTTTGGGACTATCAGGCCGGCGCCTGGCAGAAGAACAACGGCATCCGCATTGATCACATGCTGTTGTCGCCGGAAGCTGCCGACAGGCTCCGCTCAACGTCCATCGAGAAGCATGTGCGCGGATGGGAAAAGCCCTCGGACCATGTGCCGGTGACCGCGATCTTCGACTTCCGGGCTGCGGCCTGATCGCCTCAGCCGACCGTCATTCTACGGCGTGCGTCAGGTCCTGCGAAAGAGCCACCGCCACACGGCGTTCTTCTTCATTGGCGACGGAGAAAGCCTGCTCCTGGAGCAGTTGCATCCACCCGCAGTCCTTTGGCCCGCAATGATCGAGCGCCGCAGTGAGGAAGGCCAGACCGCGGACCGTCTGCCCTTCTTGGAACAGGACATCGCCGAACACGGCCATCGCGCCGGCATGGCCGCTCTTGCGGGCCTGGTTCAGCCACTTCTTGGCCTGATGAACGTTGCGCGCTCCCCCCTCGCCCGCCAGGATCATCTTGCCGAGCTGGAATTGAGCCTCGGCCACGCCGAACGCTGAAGCCGCCTGAAAATAAAGCTGACGCGCCTGCGAGAGATCAGGTTTAACCGGGCTGCCGGAAATGCCATCTCTATAATAGCCCGCGAGCGATAGAAGGGCATTGATGAAGAAGCCGGTGTCTTCCGAACCGGGCTCAATCCCCGCGGCCGCAATCTCGTTGTAGATCTTGAAGGCTTCGAAATCGTCTTTCGCGACGCCATCGCCATAGGCATACATGTTGGCGAGCGCCCAGCGGGAGCCGGTGTGACCTTTTTCCGCGGCATAACGATAGGCTTCGACCGCATCTTCCTTTTGGCCATTCTTGTAGGCCTTGAAGCCGAACTTGAAGAGATCGAACGGGCCGGACTCCCTCGTCACGCCTGCGTTCATGTCGAAGGCTGCAGCAGAACCGGCCATGACGGAGGCGACACACGCCCCCAGAAGCAATACTCTCATGGATCCTTTACCAGACATCAACATCACTCAGGCTCTTCCTGTCGCTATGCCGACGCATGGCCGAACCTGCAGATCACCAAGCTGCGGTCCAGCCGGATGAATAAAGCGATAACCTGACGAGATCTTAATCAACCATTTCGGCAAGACTGGGACCCGCCGCCTTGGAGCGGAGAACCACTCCATTTCCGATCGACGCATCCCCTTGGCAAGCGCAACCCCTAGCTTTCGCAACACATTCCCGCCCATGATACTCCAACTCAGGCCCCCTGCCCCCGCAGCCCGCCTCTTTCGCCCCTATCGCTGCTCCCCGTTTGTGGCGGGAAATGGACATCTTGGACCGCTTTCCCGGTGCCGAAGAGTCTAATGTTGAGATGTTGCTAAATCGTCACAAGGTTGTGGCCCACGAGGACACAAGCCATGCGCCGCCCACAAAAAAGCCCGGCAAAACCGGGCTTTTTTTTCATAGACCAGGAGTCATCAGAAACGGACACGCATCGATGCTGAGAGTGCCGTAACGAGGTCGCTGTCGTACTCGTAGTCAGCCTCATCGCTGACCGGTACGCCGTCGATCGTTGAGCTCGTGGACTCGCCGCTTGTGAGAATTCCGATAACGCCGGCTAAGCGGAACTCAACGTTCTCGCGGGGCGTGTATGCCAAGCCAGTGGTCAACAACCAGGTATCAGATTGAACCCCGAAATCTTGTGAGGTGCCGCGATCCCAGGTGACGCTGACTGCTCCGCTCCACTGTTCGTTGAACTTGTGGCCTACGCCGCCGGTCACTGTCCAGCCGTCGCGGTAGCCGAGGTCGAGGGAGGTAACCTCTGTGCCGTTGTTGTAGAACACGATACGCTGCAACTGGCTCCAGTCAGTCCACTTGACCGAACCGAAGGCAAGCCAATCTGGAGCGATGCCGGATTGAAGTTTGAGTTCTAGTGCGTCGGGCATTGCAGTGGAGCCCTCCACCGGGATCACCGTGCCGGCACCAGGGATGGCACCGCCGAGGGCCGCTGGAATCCCTGTCAAATCAACGGTTCCAGTAACGTCGCCGAGCTTTACCTGGCTATAGTACATGAGGCTAGCACGCAAAGCATACTCAGGAATCTCATAAGCGACGCCGGCTCGCCATCCCCAACCGTCACCTTCCAAGTCGAGACGACCAACACCGCTGCCGCTGAAAAAGCCACCTGTGAGTGCCGTTATCTGTTCCGGAGAAATAACCAGCCGCTCTTTGAACCCGTCCATCTCGAGATAATTTACACCGCCGATCACCCGGAACTGTCCTGGGCCTGCGTCCATACTGTAAGAGCAGGTAAGAGCGTAGTTATCGCTATTGACCCTTGTCTCGATGTTCTCATTCGCACCGGCCCAGTCGTCACCTGGCTTTGTGTGGGCCCCGTATGGCTGCGAATAATCGAACATACAGTCCGCGTCGCCAAACCCTGCTTTCGCCCCAATGCGTGGGGACCAGTAGTTCTCGCTGTCGTCAGCAGAATCGTCATATCCTGGCGTGGTATTCAGGTCACCATTCAAAGGGTTGGTATCGATGACGTTCTTCAGCTTCCGCTGTGGCATCACGTAGGTCGCAGTGGATTCAGCAGCGAACCGGCCTGGGTCGAACAACAGATCGATGTTGTATCCGCCCCGCTCCAGACCACCCGCCATCGCTGTCGAACCAAGGCCTGCCGCTGCCGCAAGCGCCAAAATGCCTCTGGAAATAACCGTCTTCTTCATTTTCCCACCTCCCGGTATGCACTGACGGAAGTGTAGAAGGTTCAAGGTAAATGACAACTTTAGAGGTCACGCGTATAACCCCGATCAGATCGGCACAGGTTTACGTAGCGCCCTCTGCAGCACCAACCTTAAGGCCTCCGATTAGAATAAAATCCTGCCTCGTAGGTCACGCAGCTGATAAAGTGGAAGTAATTTCCAATCCAAATCCCGCATGTGACATTGCGGCAACATTGCGGCGCACGATTGGTGAGGGCGGAACCGGCATCCCTTCAAGCCTAAAGAGGCCATCAGAAAGCCCGCCGCGCAGCTCGCGACGGGCTTCTTGCGGATGACAGAATGTCAGCCTGCTTCGGCGATTCTCTGTGCCGCCGTCCGCAGTGCCGTCAGTTGCACTTCCAGCTCGGCAAAACGTTCGCGTTCGGCCGCCACCACTTCGGGATCGGCGTTCTGCACAAATTTATCATTAGCGAGCTTCTTGGCGACACGGTCCCTATCGGCCTCGGCCTTGCCGATCGCCTTCTCGATGCGCGCCTTTTCCGCCACAAGATCGATCAGGTTGCCAAGCGGCAGGCAAGCAATTGCTTCCCCAGCCACCACCTGGGCGGCCCCTTTGGGCGCCGTGTCCGTTGTGGTGATGCTTTCGACGCGCGCCAGTCTGCGGATCGCGGCATCGTGGCGCTTCAGCCGGCTCGTCGTGATATCGTTTGCGCCGACCACCACCAGCGGTGCGATCGCGGAAGGCGGCACATTCATTTCCGCGCGAGCGGAACGCAGTCCTGAGACAAGATCGATCAGCCAATTGATGTCGGCGGCTGCTGCGTCGTCCGAAAACTCGGGACGCGGCCATCCGGCGTGGCAGAGCAGCGTGTCGCGGCTTGCCGTATGTGCCCAAAGCTCCTCCGTCATGAATGGCATGAACGGGTGGAGCAGCTTGTAGGTCTCCTCCAGAACATAGGCGGCGCACGAGTGCGCTTCCGCCTTGGCCCTCTCGTCCTCGCCGGCGAAGACCGGCTTCAGCAGTTCCAGGTACCAGTCGCAGAACTGGTTCCAGACAAAGCGATACAGCACTCCGGCAGCGTCGTTGAATCGCTGGCCTTCGATGGCCTCGGTAACCTCGCGGATGGTGCGCGCGAGCTCGGTGAGGATCCAGCGGTTGATGGCAAGCGTTGTCGTTTCCGGGATAAAATGCGGATCGCGTTCGACACCGTTCATCTCCGCAAAGCGGGTGGCGTTCCACAACTTGGTGCCGAAGTTGCGGTAGCCGGCAATGCGGGCGGGATCGAGCTTCACGTCCCTCCCCTGCGCAGCCATGATAGCCAGCGTAAAGCGGAGCGCATCAGCCCCATATTCGTCGATCAGTTCCAGCGGGTCGATGACGTTGCCCTTTGACTTCGACATCTTCTGGCCGTTCTTGTCGCGGACCAGCGCATGCACATAGACCGTGTGGAAAGGCGCGACCGGGTTGCCGGCCTCGTCCTTCATGAAGTGCAGGCCCATCATCATCATCCGGGCGACCCAGAAGAAGATGATGTCGAAGCCAGTGACGAGCACACTGGTCGGATAGTATTTCTCCAGTTCCTTCGTCTGCTCCGGCCAGCCGAGTGTGGAAAAGGGCCACAGCGCGGAAGAGAACCAGGTGTCGAGCACGTCCTCGTCGCGGGTCAGGATCTCACCCGGCCGGAAGTTTTCGAGCAGGTCCTCAACGTAGGCCTTCATCGGACCTTCATGGGCGATGTAGTGCTGGATGGCCGCGTGCAGAGCGTCCTCTTCCGTCTTTTCGACGAAGACCTGGCCGTCCGGCCCGTACCAGGCGGGAATCTGGTGGCCCCACCAGAGCTGGCGCGAGATGCACCACGGCTGGATGTTCTCCATCCACTCGAAATAGGTCTTCTCCCAGTTCTTCGGCACGAAGTTGGTGCGGCCTTCGCGAACGGCAGCCAAGGCGGGCTTGGCGAGCGTCTCGGCGTCGACAAACCACTGGTCGGTTAGCATGGGCTCGATGACCACGTTGGAGCGGTCGCCGAAAGGCTGCATGATCTTCTTGTTTTCGACGTAAGGGATGTCGTTGCCCTCCGCGTCCTTGACCGTGACAGCCAGACCCTCCGCATTGATGGCATCCACGATCCGCTTGCGGGCCTCGTAACGGTCGAGCCCGCGATATTCGTCCGGCACCAGGTTGATATCGTCGACCTCAGACTCGGTCGGCAGTTCGCCGGACCGGGCGATCTCCAGCGCCTGAGCGGCGCAGAGCGCGTAGCGGTCGCCGTCCTCGCGCAGGCGCGCCTGGGTGTCCATCAGCCGGTAGAGCGGGATGCTGTTGCGCTTTGCGACCTGATAGTCGTTGAAGTCATGTGCGCCGGTGATCTTCACCGCACCGGAGCCGAAGGTCGGATCGGGGTACTCGTCGGTGATGATCGGGATCAGGCGGCGATGCTCCTTCGGGCCGACCGGGATCTCGCAGAGCTTGCCGACGATCGGCGCATAGCGTTCGTCGGAGGGATGTACGGCAACCGCGCCATCACCCAACATGGTTTCCGGACGCGTCGTCGCAATTGCGATGTAGTTCCGCTCTTCCTGAAGGACCACGTTCCCCTCGGCATCCTTCTCGACATAGGTATAGGTCTCTCCGCCGGCCAGGGGATATTTGAAGTGCCACATGTGGCCGTCGGTCTCGCGGTTCTCCACCTCGATGTCGGAAATGGCCGTCTCGAACTTTGGGTCCCAGTTGACCAAACGCTTACCACGATAGATGAGCCCCTGCTTGTAAAGCGTTACGAAGACTTCAAGAACCGCCTGCGACAGGCCCTCATCCA
>DASYHX010000214.1:0-3076 GCA_035998065.1 Pseudorhizobium sp. | reverse complement strand
CGTGCCGCATCGCGGCTACGCCAAGCGCCTCGTGCAGGCGCACCGGCTGCATCACGCCGTCGAGGGGCGCGATCACTGCGTCTCCTTCGGCTTCCTCTACGCCCCGCCGATCGACAAGCTGAAGGCGGAGCTGCGCCGCTCGGGCGTCCTCGACCGCGAGCGAATCGACCGCTCGGTGACGGCGCAGGGCTCGGCCCACGCGCCGGTGAGGCACTGAGGCGTCTGCGGGGCGGGCGGCGGCGCTACAACGATTTCGCCCAGCGCGGCATTGAACAGCGCCTCCTGCGCTCCGGCACCGAGCCGCGGCAGCGCGCCCTTTCTCTTGGTTGCCGATGGACTAGACCTGCTCCGAAAGGGTTCGTACATGGCGACATTGGAAACATATGTAGAGGCATTGATCTCGGAGCTGACCCGCGTCCAAGCACTTGAATCGATACTGGAGCCGGATGAAGAAGGGTTCTCGTTTCCGGGGCAGATTGTCGCGGGCGTTGACAGCTTCATTATGACGACGCGGGAAATGGAGCGGCTGATCGAGCTTTCTGCGCAGGAACTAAAACTCAGCGATCCGGCCCTAAGCCGTATTCATACCGATAGAGAGTGGAGCTGGATGGTGCGGGGTGCTTTTGGCCCAGCGCTGATGCTGATCGATCTTGATGACGACCGGCAGGAGAATGCCCGCACTGTTGTCGCTGCCATCCGCACAGCCGTTAGTGGACCTGTCAAGGCATATGGTCCTGCGGAGCAGGTTTTCGGCTGCACCCTGTTTGGTAACTTTGATGTCGCATCATTTTCGATCGGTCCGGTGCAGTTTGAGCCCCGTTTTGCTTGGCTTGCACGCAAGCTTTCCGAAGGACACGTTAGCAGAACCACCGCGCAACGCGTCAAGAGCGTCTGGTCCGGTGGCAAACTGCGTAAGCGCAAGACGTCGATCGATTCAATACGGGAGCGGGATATTCTCGATGCACTCGGCGAGTGTCCGTATGTGTGCAGCGTTCACACCGAAGGGCTCGCCTCCGAAGCCGGACGTCTTAAAGCGCAGACGGCTGCGCGCCTTGCAATGACAGGCATTTCCCTGCGCTGGTCTTTATCTTCCAAAGCGCTCGATGGGTTTCGGCTGTCGGTTGATCCGTCAGTTCGCCGCCAGCGCTCCTTAGTGTTCAAACCCAAAATTAGAGTACTTTCTGGTGGCATACTGGTAGGTCTTCCGCATGGTCCGACCATCAGTCCTGAGGATTGGGCGAAAGAGCTGAATAATCTAAGCGATGATTTCTGCGTGGTGGGCGAAGCAATAACTTATTACCTCTCGCCCGATGGGGAGGTCACGCGTCCCGCGCTCATGAATACCTTTGCGCAGGCGCTGCTTTGGTTTCATGAGGGGTGCCGGGAGGAGGTCCACCTAATGGCAGTGGTGAAGTTTTCGGCATGCCTAGATGCACTTGCCAGTGGCGGTAGGTCCCATGGGATCAGAAGCCTGATCCGCGCCCGATTGGGCATGAAGGACGACAAGCCGATCCGTAAAGACGGGCCTACCATGTACGAGGCTGTAGATGAGATTTACAGCTCGGGCCGCAGTCGCACAATCCACGGCACCAACGATAAGATTGGCAATGACTGGTCCTCGACACGGGCGCTTGCAGAACAGTTTGCTCGACTGTGCCTTTTGACGTGCTTGGATTGGGCAGTCAACAATCCTACGAGTGACGATCCACTTGCTCTCAAAAGATAAATGCGCGGCTCCGCAATGCATACCTTCTGCCCGTCGGCGGGATCGAGGTTGCGATGCTCAAACAGGACACGCTCGCTTGGAAGCCCGTCAACCCACGCGAAGGGCAGCGCCCTCTTGTGCTGTCCGCTTTCGCGGGGAGTTGAAGCCGGATGGCAGAAACTGTATCGCCCGGCTCCATCCACGAGGTCCCGGCCGTGAGATTGACAAGTTCTATCCTTCTGACATTTGAGATCGCCGCCAAGCGGCTAGAATCGCACTCGCAACGAGGATGCCTCGAATACGCGAAAACCAATAGCACTAAGATCTACTTGCCTCGCCGTTTTTTTCTTCAGCTGCTTTAGCGCTTTCAAGCGCGTCTCTCGCTCTTGAAGAAAGTCGTCGTAAGCTTGAAAATTGCATCGCGTAGGCGTCGATCTTCATTATGGCTACCGTGATACTATGCCTCTTGCATAGGTCTCGGACCTGCTCCTCATCGTCAGGTGAAACGCGTGATCCACGGTAGATCTTTGTGGCTGTCTTTGGAACGGAATAGACGGATCTGCCAACCTGCGGACGGAAGATGCGCCATTCACGTTCGCTCGCCCATCGCGCAGTCTTGCTCGATAACGTCATCTTTGCGCGGTCATTGGCGTTCTGACGTTCCTTGAGGATGGTTGGTTCCTTCTCCGAGTACATCATGCGCGCAATGTCGATGTCTTCGGGTAGGCCTTTCAGTAGCCGTCGCGTATTGTACTGGACACACATGCCCGAAAACTGGTCCGCATAGTGCGCCCACATCGGTTCATGGTCGAAGACCTCAGAAAAAGACGCGACCCCAAGGCACTGTTGTGCCTGCAACACTTCTGTTTGCACTGTTGTGCTGATCGCGCTGGTCAGCATTCGCAAGGACAGACGATGGGAGCCTTCCATTGGATCGTTCATTGAGCTGAACGTCGGACAGTAGATGTACCCGCGATCGATCGCATCCAACTCTCTACGTAGCTTTTTTCCGAGCGGGCGATATCGGTACAGGTGCGTCGGGATCGCGTAAATTCGAAGTTCGGCCATTTGGTTCTCGGTATCGTGGAACGAGGCACCAAAAACTGACAGGCTAATTGGCCGCGATGGTCAACCACTGCCTTGAGCGGACGGTCCGCTTAAGCGCCCCCATCCCCCACCACTGCCATCCCCACCCCTAACTCCACCAGCGGCGCGGGCACCTCGCACCATTTCACCTCCGCCTTGCAGAGATCGGCGATGACGCAGGCGGGGCATTCCGGCTTGCGGGCCTTGCAGACATAGCGGCCGTGCAGGATCAGCCAGTGATGGGCGTGGCGGCGGTACGGCGGCGGGATCACCGCGAGGAGCCGT
>DASYHX010000358.1:0-3674 GCA_035998065.1 Pseudorhizobium sp. | reverse complement strand
GCGACCAGCCGGGCCGCTGGCTGCTCGGCCGGCTTTCTGCTTGGCGAGGTCTTGTAGTGCGTGGCGTAGATCATGCCGCCAACGAAGGTAAGGCCGCCAACGAGGTTGCCAACAACGGTCGGGATCTCATTCCACAGCAGGTAGTCCATCCAGGTGAACTGGCCGCCCAGCATGATACCAGAAGGGAAAAGGAACATATTGACGATGGAGTGTTCGAACCCAAGGTAGAAGAAGACCAGGATCGGCATCCACATGCCGATGACCTTGCCGGATACCGAGGTCGACATCATGGCAGCGACGACCCCTGTCGACACCATCCAGTTGCACATCACTGCCCGGACGAACAGCGTGAGCATACCGGACGCGCCTGCTGCGGCATATCCGAGCGTCCGTGCTTCCCCTATGCTACCGATCTTTTGGCCAATCGCATCCGGCGCATGCGTGAAGCCGGTGGTGAAGATGATCGCCATGAAAATGGCTGTCGTCATGGCGCCGGCGAAGTTGCCGACGAAGACCAGGCTCCAATTGCGCAAGACACCCCGAACCGTCACACCCGGGCGCTTGGCGAAGAGCGCGAGCGGCGTCAGCGTGAACACGCCGGTCAGGAGATCAAAGCCCATCAGGTAAAGCAAGCAGAAGCCGACCGGAAACAGAAGAGCGCCGAGCAATGGGTTCCCGGTGTTTACGGTGACGGTCACGGCAAAGGCGGCCGCCAGAGCGAGGATTGCTCCCGCCATATAAGCGCGTATCAGAGTATCCTTGGTCGACATGAAGACTTTCGCCTCACCGGCATCGATCATCTTCGTAGCGAGTTCCTGGGGTGCTACATAGGACATGGCAATTCCTTTCACGTGCAGGAGGGCGGCTCAGCGAGCCGGCGTGGTTGGTGTTAGACTGAGGTAGATGTTTTGGTTCTCCAGCCGTACAGGGAAGGTGGGGGCCCTTCCTTGATCGGCGCCCTGAGCCTCCCCCGTTTCGAGCGAGATCACCCAGTTGTGGAGCGGGCAGGTGACGCAGCCGTCATGAACGATTCCCTCACTAAGGGGCCCGTTCTTGTGCGGGCATCGGTCTTCGATCGCGAAAATTCTGTCATCAAGCGTGCGGAAGACAGCAATCCGCATCGACCCGTTCTTGACACGCCGAGATCCCTGGCGCGGGATATCGGCGATGGTGCCGATCATGACCCAAACGGCTTCCATGAGAATGGCATGAGCATTCATTCTGCAGCCTCCTTGTGAACGATGGCGATAGGCTGGAACTCGTGCTTGTCCTTGCCGGACACCCGCTCGGACCACGGGTCCACCTGAGCGAATTTCTGGGAGAAGACGAAGCGCTCGAAATAGGCTTTGCGCTTGTCGGTATCTGTCACGATCTGGCGACGGATCTCATCCAGGCCGATCCGCCTCGCCCATTTGTAGATCCGCTCCAGATAGCGGCCCTGCTCGCGGTACATCTGCGTCAGCGCCACGATATGTTCCAGCGCTTCGTCTTCCGTCTTCACGACGCCGAGAACTTCCGTCCCTTTGATGTCGAGACCTGCAGCGCCGGCAAAATGGATCTCGAAGCCGGAGTCGACGCAGATCACGCCGATATCCTTGCAGGTGGCTTCGGCACAATTTCGGGGACAGCCAGAGACAGCCATCTTCAGCTTGGCAGGCGTCCATGAGCCCCACATGAACTTTTCAATTCGGATGCCGAGGCCGGTGGAGTCCTGCGTGCCGAAGCGGCACCAGTCGGTGCCGACGCAGGTTTTCACCGTGCGCAGGCCTTTGGCATAGGCTTGACCGGACACAAAACCGGCTTCACCGAGATCAGCCCAGACCGCCGGGAGGTCCTCCTTCCGGATGCCCAGCATATCGATGCGCTGACCACCTGTGACCTTCACCGCAGGAATGGAGAATTTATCCACCACATCGGCAATCGCGCGCAGCTCCTTCGAGGAGGTCATTCCGCCCCACATGCGCGGGACAACGGAATAGGTGCCATCCTTCTGGATGTTGGCGTGCACGCGCTCATTGATGAAGCGCGACTGGTAATCATCGGCATACTCGTCCGGCCAGTCGCAGACGAGGTAGTAGTTCAGGGCCGGCCGGCATTTCGCGCAGCCACATGACGTCTTCCACTGCAGTTCCTGCATCACCGCTGGAATCGATTTCAGGTTTTTTGCCTTGATCAGGCGGCGCACCTCATCGTGACCGAGCTCCGTGCAACCGCAGACCGGCTGGACTGTCTGAGCGTGATAGCTGTCGCCGAGCGCCAGGGTCATCAACTGCTCGACGAGCCCCGTGCACGTTCCGCAGGAGTTGGAGGCCTTCGTATGGGCGCGCACCTCTTCCAAGGAGGTGAGTCCCATCGAGGTGATCGTCGAGGTAATCTTGCCTTTGCAGACGCCGTTGCAGCCGCAGATCTCAGCATCGTCTGGAAGTGCGGCGACCGTGGCGAGAGGATCAAGCGGAGAGCCGTCTTGGTAACCCTGACCGAAGATCAAGGTGTCACGCATGGCAGATACATCTATGCGCTTCTTCTTCAGATCGTTGAACCAGGGACCGTCAGCGGTGTCCCCGTAGAGTACCGTGCCGACAATCCGGTTGTCCTGCAGCACGAGGCGCTTGTAGATACCGGCCGCCGCATCTCGCAGTACGATCTCCTCCCGGTCTTCGCTCTCGGCGAAGTCCCCCAGCGAATAAAGGTCGATTCCGGTGACCTTCAGCTTCGTCGGGGTGTCGGAATGGACAAATTGTTGCTTGGCATCTCCGGCAAGGTGAGCGGCGGCAACGCGCGCCATCTCGTAGAGGGGGGCGACCAGGCCATAGACCGTCCCATCGACCTCCGCGCACTCGCCCAGTGCGAAGATGTTGCCGTCGGAGGTGCGCATGCCGGCATCGACGACGATCCCGCGATTCACAGCCAGGCCGGTCTCCTTCGCAAGGGTTGCGTTCGGGCGGATCCCCACTGCCATCACGACCAGCGAGGCTGGCACCAGTGTGCCGTCCTCCAACGCTACCCCTTCCACCTTGCCTTGGCCGACGATAGCCTTGGTGTTCGCCTTACACATAACCTTGATACCGCGTGCCTCCACAGCCTTTTGCAAGAGATAGCCGGCAGCCGGATCGAGCTGGCGCTCCATCAGGGTTGGCATCACGTGAAGGACGGTCACCTCCATGCCCCGTTCAGCCAGACCGGCCGCGGCCTCCAGTCCGAGCAAACCACCACCGATCACGACTGCCCTTTGACGCGATTGGGCGGCCAGCAGCATGGCGTTGACGTCGTCGAGGTCGCGGTAAGTCAGGACGCCGGGCAGGTCGCTTCCCGGCACCGGGAGGATGAAAGGCATTGAGCCGGTTGCAATGACCAGCTTGTCGTAGCTTTCCACCACCCCGTGATCCGAAGTAACCGTGCGCTCATCGCGGTCAATCGACGTGATCCTATGGCCTTTGTAGAGCGTTATGCCGTGATCAACGTACCAGCCATCACCATGGATCACGATCTGCTCGTACGTCTTCTCGCCGGACAGAACGAGGGAGAGCATGATGCGGTCGTAGTTTACACGCGGCTCCGCGTTGAAGATCACAATGCGGTATCGGTCGGGAGCCTGCTCAAAGAGGTGCTCCAACATGCGCCCGGGAGCCATGCCGTTGCCGATAATGACGAGCTTCTCTGTTTTGCTGTTCATT
>DASYHX010000349.1:0-2099 GCA_035998065.1 Pseudorhizobium sp. | reverse complement strand
CCGATCTTGAACGCGAGGGAAAGTGGATAGTCCTTGATATCCGTATACCGAGGCTGGTGGGCCATTCGATCGACGAGCAGGAGGACCACCCCTCCCAGAATCAAGACAACGCACATCAAGGCAGGCGTTTCAAACAGGACGGTCTTGATGAAACCGTGCGCAAGAACGCCGAGCACTGCTGCCGGAAGAAAAGCAATCAGCACCGCCAACACAAAATGCCGCGCCTCTGCACTGGTGGGCAGATTGACCGCAATATCGAGCAGGCGGCGAAAATAAACGAGCAGAATCGCCGATATCGCGCCCAGCTGGATCAAGACGGCGAAGGTATTTCCGGGAGACTCGAAACCGAGGAAGTGTCCCGCGAGAAGGACGTGAGCGGTCGAAGAGACCGGTACGAACTCCGTCAGCCCCTCGACAAGCCCTAGAACGAGAGCACTGACGATTGATGATTCCGGCATTCTTTACCCTTCTTCATACGGCTTGCAGACAGGAATGCCGGAACCGGCCATGTCGCCTTTGCTTGCCATGCCTCTTACCAAACCCATATAGCTGCGGTATTGCATTCGGGCCTTAGCGCAACCGGCGTTACTCCCTATACCCATTTCGTAAAGCTCACGTTTCGATGCCCACGCTCTACCATCACCCTATGTCGTCCAGTTCGCGATTCGTCCGTCTTATTCTTTCCGAATATGGCTTTCAGACGGATCTGGTGGAAGAACAGCCGTGGGAGAAGCGGCGGGAGTTCCTGGTGCTCAACCCGTCCGCTGCGTTGCCGGTCTACGTCGACGACAATATGCGAGCGCTCTGCGGGCCAAACGTTCTGATGGAGTTTCTGGATGAAACCCACGGCGTACTGAAGCGCGACCGACGCCTGTTCGCCGAAGACCCCTTTCAACGGGCAGAGATACGGCGGCTGACGGAATGGTTCCTTTCGAAGATGGAAAGCGACGTGACGAGACCGCTGGTGCGAGAGCGGGTTTTCAAGCTGCAGATGACGGCGGCGCAAGGCGGAGGTGCGCCGGACTCCAAGGCACTTCGCACGGCGCGCGCAAACATCCGCCAGCACATGAAGTATCTTTCCTGGCTCGCCGGCTCGCGTCCTTGGATGGCGGGCGACCGGCTAAGCTACGCAGACCTCGCCGCGGCGGCCTCCGTTTCAGTTCTTGACTATCTCGGTGAAATCGATTGGGCTGAAGCGCCAGTTGCCAAGGACTGGTATCAGCGACTGAAGTCGCGCCCCTCTTTCCGGCCGCTTCTGGCCGAACGGGTCTGGGGGCTCACCCCGGTGTCTCACTATGCGGATCTCGATTTCTAACAATACAGCGGAGCGTGCAACGCCTGACCGCCAGCGGCAGGAGAAGCTTACCAGCTTTATCAAGGCGGAAGCGGCGGCACAGGGTTTCAATGTCTGCCGCATCACCCATGCCGATAGCATCCCTGAGGCGTCTGGTCGTCTCGCCACCTATATCGCCGATGGCCACCACGGCACGATGGGCTGGATGGAGGAGACGCGCGAGCGCCGCGCCGGGCCGCGCGCCCTGTGGCCCGAGGTGCGTTCGGTCGTAATGTTCGGCCTGAACTATGGTCCGGATGAAGATCCGCGTGCCCTTCAAGCGAAACGCAGCCACGGCGCGATTTCCGTCTATGCCCGCAACCGTGACTACCACGACGTCATCAAGGGGCGCCTGAAGGAGATCGCCACCCGCTTTGCTGCGCGCGCTGGCGAGGACGTCAAGGTGTTCGTCGATACCGCACCGGTGATGGAGAAGCCGCTCGCACAGGCAGCAGGACTCGGCTGGCAAGGCAAGCACACCAATCTCTTGAGCCGGACCCACGGCTCTTGGCTCTTTCTCGGCAGCCTTTTCACCACTGCCGATCTCCAGCTGGACGAACCGGAAGTGGACCACTGCGGCTCCTGTCGGGCCTGTCTCGATGCCTGTCCGACCGATGCCTTCCCTGCGCCCTACCGGCTGGATGCGCGGCGCTGCATCTCCTACCTGACCATCGAGCACAAGGGACCCATCGACCCGGACCTGCGACCGCTGATCGGAAACCGCATCTATGGTTGCGACGACTGTCTAGCCGCCTGCCCTTGGAAC
>DASYHX010000290.1:0-5595 GCA_035998065.1 Pseudorhizobium sp. | reverse complement strand
GGGCGAGTAGAGCTCAGCAGCACGGTCAGCAATGCGCCGATAGCTAGCCCGGCCGTTTTCGGCGCCTTCCAGCAGCCTGATCATCTGCGCGAGAGTAGATTCCTGCTCGCTAGCCTCTACCTGCAGGGTGAGGGACCCGGTCAGGTTGAGGGTTCCGGCCTCGAGGCGAGTGCCGGGCTGGACCGGATCGGGAGTGCTTTCTCCGCTCAGGAGGCTGCGGTCCAGGTCGGAGCTACCTTCGATCACAAGCGCGTCCACGGGGACGCGCTCGCCGGGCACCAGCAAAACGATCATCCCGGGGGCGATATCTCGGAGCGGCAAGTACTCGCAGGTGCCGTCCTCCTGTTGGACTAGGGCGCCGCGAGGGGAGAGTTGGGCCAAACCTCTCACGGCCATACGGGCTCGCTCCCGCATGACATGGTCGAGTGTTCGCCCGATCAGCAGAAAGAACAGAAGAGATACGGTAGCATCGAAATAGACCTGCTCGCCGGATCTGATGGTGTCGTGAAGGCTTAGCGCGAAAGCTAGAATGATGCCGATAGTGATCGGTACATCCATATTGGTGCGGCCATGCGTCATGGCCTGCCAAGCGGAGGCATAGAACGTGCGGCCTGAATAGAGCAGGGCGGGCAGTGTCAGCCCGGCGCAGATCCAGTGCAGAATGTCGCGGGTGGGACCATCAGCGCCCGACCACACCGAGCCCGACAGCATCATGATGTTCATGGACGCAAAGGCAGCGACCGCGAGCGCCCTAATCAGCGCGGGCAGTATCTGATCCTTTTGCTCGTCATGGGCTTCGTAGAGATGTGGTTCGTAGCCCAACCTGACCATTGCATCGACGACTGACGGTATCGTGTCGCCGGTCCAGCGGACGGCTACGCGTTTGGTCGAGAGGTTCACCCGTGCCGATTGTACCCTCGGGATCTGCCCCAAGGCCTGTTCAATGGTGTTGATGCAGGCACCGCAGTGGATTGCCGGTACAGCGAAGTCGGACTGCCGGATGCCGCCGCCGAGATCACGACTGGCGAGTTGCGCCTCATTGGCCGAGGGACCTCGTTGCACGGGCCCGGCAACAGCCTCGACAAACTCGGGCGGAGGCAAGCAGCAGCTCATTGCCTTAGCCTTTCACCGCCATGTAAGCATGCCAAGTTGCATGACCGAGCAGCGGGAAGATCAAGATCATTCCGATCAGACCCGTCAGCAGTGAAGCGGCGGTCAACGCCATGACAAGGGCGCCCCACACGAGTAATGCCGGCAGGTTGTTCCAGACCAGGGACATCGACAGCCCCATGGCGGAAAACGCGTCCAAATGCTTGTCGAGCATCATGGGGATTGTGAAGGCGCTGATGGCAAAGGCAAAAGCGGCGAATAGCCCACCAACGGCGGTACCCGTCACAAGCATGGCGACACCGGTTGGTGTGTTGAACAGGAGGCTAAACAACTCGTCGGCGCCAGGGAACGGGCGCCATCCGAAGAACAGGGCATAGAGCAGGACCGCGGCGCGCATCCAGACCAGCATGAGCGTGACGAGAACCGCCCCGACAAAGAGCAGGTGGGCCGCCCCACCATTCGTCGGGAAAAGCATGGCGGCCAAGGAGACGCGCTCGCCCGCTTGCAGGCGGCGGCTCTTCTCGTACAGCCCCGTGGCGAGCAGGGGGCCCACAACAAGGAAGCCTGCCAATGCGGGGAACAGCACCTGCACCCAGTCAAACTGGATCATGCCCACGATCACCAGGAGCGACAGCATGGCTACCCCCACGCCGTAGGCGAGGCTGGAGAACGGGTCCGTCCATAGGTCACGCCAGCCGGCGGCCAGCCAGCCAAAAGCTGAGTTGGCGGCGAGGTTTCGGCGGTGATCGACCGCTTTGGGGAGCGGTGGGACAGTTTCTGGAATGCTGAGGAGGGTCTTCGCCATTGGAGGTGTCCGGGTTGATGTCAGCAGGCGGACTTGGCAGCGCGGTAGCCGCCATGCTTGCTTTCAGTTTTGAGGTGAGCGACGCAGTCTGGCTGCGATGCAAACGCCACATAGACAAGATGCGCATTGGCTCCGATCAGCACGCCAACGATGGCCAGTGCAGCCATGAGCAGCATCAGCGGGGTGCTACGACGCTTCGGCTCCGGTTGGTCCAGGGTCACCGGCGAACTCATTGCTGAGCCTGTCGCAGTTCGAGGACGTAGAGCGTCAAAAGCTTGATGTCTGTTGGCGAGAGTCGCCCCTCCCAGGAAGGCATCGTGCCGGCACGACCATGGTAGACCGAGTCCCGAATGCTGGCCCTGTCGCCGCCATAGATCCAGAATTCGTCGGCCAGATTGGGAGCACCACTCTCGACCATGCCCGTCGCCTCGAGACCGTGACACCCCGCGCAATTGTTGGCGAAGATCTCCGCCCCGGCAGCGAGAAGCTCGGGTTCAGCAGAACTGGCGACCTCTGGTTTGGAAAGGGACTCGACATAGGTCACCACCGTGCCAATCTCTGCGCCGCTCAACATCTTGTCGCGACCAAAGGCCAGCATTTGGGCATAGCGCGTTTCCGGGCTTTGCCCATTGATACCGACACGGATGGTCTCGGCGATCGTTTCGGGCTCGTCGCCCCACATGGCCGGCGCATTAGCCAAGTTCGGGAAGCCGGGGCCACCGGTGGCCTTGGCGCCGTGGCAGCCGGCACAATTGTCGGCAAAAAGCGTGGCTCCGGTATCTCGGACTACCTGCATCAGGCTCTCGTCTGCCTGAATGCTTGCAAAGTCAGTCGCACCAATGCGATCCGCCCATGTCGCCCGAGCCGCTTGCGCTTGCGTGAGACTTTCGCGAACCGCGACATGCTGATCAGCGCCAAGCAATCCGCGGAAGTAACCGTTCAAGCCCGGCCAGCTCGGCATCAGTACCGTCCAGAGGATTGCAAATCCCCCAAAGGCGATGAGAGCGAGATAAACCGGTTTGGGAACCGGAGAGTTCAACTCCTTGATACCGTTCCACTCGTGGCCCGTCGTCATCTGGCCGGAGAATTCGTCGCGTTCGCCTAGCGCCATGGCCGGTCCTCCTCTTCACGCATCGGCCGCTTGGCCGCTTCTTCGAACTTCTTTTTGTTTGAGGGCCAGTAGGTCCAGGCGAGAGCAATCACGCTGAGGGCAACGAGATAGAAGAGCCCGAATGACTTGGAGAAGGCGACGACCGCGTCGTGATCGAAGGGCACCTATTGCACTCCCGCCAAGGCAGTTTCCTGCGCCGCATCTGTCAAGGTGCCCAGGACCTGGAGATAGGCCACGAGCGCATCCATATCGGACAGCCGGCCCTGAATGCCGTCAAACATCCGGATGTGGGTGTCGGCGCCATAGCGCTCTGCCACACCACCAGAAGCCGGAGAGTCCGGGTTCGCCTGACCGAATGCATCGATCTCGGCATTGGCAATCTGCTCGTCGGTGTAGGGGACACCCACCGTCCTGAGTGCCGCCAGATGCGCTCCGAGGTCGTCGGTCTTTAGCTGGTCGCGAAGCAGCCAACGATAGGCCGGCATCTTGGATTCGGGCACCACGTCACGCGGGTTGTTAAGGTGCATTGTGTGCCAGGCATCCGAGTACTTGTCGCCCAGGCGAGCCAAGTCTGGCCCCGTGCGCTTGGATCCCCAGAGCTGTGGATGGTCGTACTGGCTCTCGACTGCCAAGGAGTAGGGTCCATACCGCTCCACTTCGTCCTGCAGGGTACGGATCATCTGACTGTGGCAGGCGTAGCAGCCCTCGCGGATGTAGATGTTGCGGCCGGCAACTTCGAGCGGAGTGTAGACCCGCATATCAGGTGCTTCTTCCACGGTTTCGTCGATGGTGAAGAGGGGCGCGATCTCGATGAAGCCGCCGATTGAGGCGACTATGACGATGAACGCCACCAAGCCTACGGCACTGCGTTCCAGATTGTAGTGAAGGCCAAACATTGCGGCTTATTCTCCAGCTTGCAGTGCCGGCTGGGCAGGCAGGTCGAAGGCGACCTCGTCGGCGACCGGCGCGGGCATGCGGATAGTCATGATGATGTTGAAGAGGGCAACGAGGGCACCCAGTAGGAACAGCAACCCGCCGAATGCACGCACGATGTAGTAGGGGTGCATGGCCACTAGGCTATCGATGAAGGAGTAGGCGAGGCCGCCACTCTCTGTGTAGGTGCGCCACATCAGGCCCTGGATCACACCCGAGTTCCACATCGCGAAGACGTAGATCACGGTACCCGACAGGGCGAGCCAGAAGTGCACTTCCACCAGCTTCTGCGAATAAAGGTTTGGCCGCTTCCACATGGATGGAACCAGCGAATAGAGCGATCCAAAGGTGATCATGGCCACCCAGCCGAGCGCGCCGGCATGCACGTGCCCTATGGTCCAATCAGTGTAGTGGCTGAGCGAGTTCACGGCGCGGATCGCCATGAAGGAGCCTTCGAACGTGGTGATGCCGTAGAAGATTGCGGCAAGCGCCATGAAGCGGAGTACCGCGTCGTCGCGGACCTTGTGCCAGGCACCGTTGAGCGTCAGCAAAGCGTTCCCGGCAGAGGCCCATGATGGGACCAGAAGAACGACCGAGAAGGCCATGCCGAGGGTCTGAACCCAATGGGGGAGGGCGGTGTAGTGCAGGTGGTGCGAGCCCGCCCACATGTACATGAAGGTGATGCCCCAGAAGCTGATGATCGACAAGCGATACGAGAAGATGGGCCGGTTGGCTCGCTTGGGCAGGTAGTAATACATCATGCCCAAGAAGCCGGCGGTGAGGAAGAAGGCGACCGCGTTGTGCCCGTACCACCACTGCGTCATGGCATCCTGCACACCCGAGAACAGCGAGTAAGACTTTGCGCTACCCAGCGAGATCGGGACGGCTAGGTTGTTGACGATATGAAGGATGGCCACCACGAGGATGAAGGCCATGTAGTACCAGTTAGCCACATAGATGTGCGGCTCTTTGCGGCGCGCCAGGGTGCGCATGTAGATGGCGAAGTAGACCACCCAGACAACGACCAGCCAGATGTCGGCGTACCACTCGGGCTCGGCGTATTCCTTTGATTGGGTGAGGCCCATAAGGTACCCGCTGGCCGCCAATAAGCAGAACAGATTGTAGCCAAGCAGCACGAACCAGGGGCTGATCTGATCGGGTAAGCGGGCACGGCTCGTGCGCTGGAGCACATGAAAAGAAGTGGCAATTAGGGCATTGCCGCCAAAACCGAAGATGACGCCGCTCGTGTGCACAGGGCGTAGCCGGCCGAAGCTCGCCCAAGCGGCGTCGAAGGTGAAATCCGGCCATGCCAGGAGCGCCGCGACCCAGAAGCCGGCGCCCATTCCGACGACACCCCAGAGGAGCGTCAGGATAATGCCCAGCTTGGTTGGCGCGTCGTAGTATTCGTTCAGCCGCTCGACCGATGGCTCCGGTGCGTTGTACCGTTGCGCGACGGCGGTGAAGCCGATCACGCCCGCAGCGAGTACCATCCAGCCGTGGATGCCGAGCAGGTCGGCGCGCCCCGCCGCTGCCATTGCGAGCCCCAGCAGCGTGAGCACGCCGAGGATGATCATTGCCCACAGCCGTTCGGTCCGTGTCAGATCTGCTATCATTGATTTTGCCCCGTTCCCCAGCG
>DASYHX010000128.1:0-12452 GCA_035998065.1 Pseudorhizobium sp. | reverse complement strand
CGTTTCCGTCGGCATGTTCGAGCATGTCGGTCGCCTGAACTTCGGGCGCTACTTTGGCAAGGCCCATGACGTGCTGGATGACGACGGCGTCATGGTGCTGCATTCCATCGGCCAGCCCGCCCCGGCCCGATACAACAGTCCCTTCATCGAAAAATACATCTTCCCAGGTGGGTACATCCCGTCGCTCGCGGAAGTCCTGCCGGCGATCGAAAAGACTGGCCTGCTCGTCTCCGATATCGAGATCTTGCCGATGCACTACGCCCGCACGCTTCGCCATTGGCGCGAGCGCTTTCTTGCAAGAAGGGAAGAGGCAGCATCCATTTACGACGAACGCTTCGTGCGTATGTGGGAGTTCTATCTGGCAGGCTCAGAGATGGCTTTCACCCACGAGAACTTCTTCATCTTCCAGATGCAGATCACCAAGAAGCGGATGACGGTGCCCGACAACCGGGATTACATTGCGGAACGGGAGGCGAAGCTGAGGGAGTTTGACGCGACACGGCGACCACTGGAGCCCGTCACCTTCTGATCTAATCTTTTTGGAGGATCTACCGCCTTGCCGCCGCGCGGCGGGTGTCTTACCACCATGGGTATGACAAACGCGGATGAACTCAACGGTCGCGTCCACGACGCGCCTTCGAACAACTGGGTCTACCGGGTGCTTCCCAGGGCTGCCTGGCCTTTTGCCCAGCTTGCCCGTTGGGATAGGCCGATCGGCTGGCAATTGTTGATGTGGCCCTGCTTCTGGTCATCGGCGCTCGCCGCGAATGTAGCGGCTGAAGAGGGCAAGCTCTCCGTTGGCCTATTCCTGTTCCATCTGTTTCTGTTTTTTGTCGGCTCCGTCGCCATGCGGGGTGCGGGCTGTACCTATAATGATCTCGTCGACCACGATATCGATGGAGAAGTGGCCCGTACCCGCTCACGGCCCCTACCGTCAGGACGAGTGACCCGCTTTGGGGCGAAGACATTCCTGGTGCTCCAGGCGCTGGTCGGCCTGCTTGTCCTGATTCAGTTCAACGGATTCGCCATAATCCTGGGGATCCTGTCCCTCGCTGTCGTGGCGATTTACCCTTTTGCGAAGCGATTTACCGACTGGCCGCAGTTCTTCCTGGGGCTTGCCTTCTCCTGGGGCGGTCTGATGGGCTGGGCCGGCATTTTTGGCAGTCTCGCCTGGGCGCCTGTCTGGCTCTATATCGGCGCGGTGGCCTGGACCATCGGCTACGATACGATCTACGCCCATCAGGACAAGGAGGACGACGCCCTGGTCGGGGTTCGTTCGACGGCTCGGCTGTTTGGGAAAAACACGAAGCGCTGGCTGGTCGGTCTCTACGGGTTGACGTTGCTCCTGCTGCTTATGGCCTATTTTGCAGCGGGCGTAGGCTTCCTCGCCTATCTTGGCCTCGCCGTCGCAGCTACCATGTTCGCTTGGCAGATCCTCGTGCTCGACATCGACAATGCAGACCAGTGCCTGTCTCTGTTCAAGTCGAACAGCCGCGTGGGCGGGGTGATTTTTCTCGGTCTGATGATGGCCTTGCCGTTCGCCTGAAACGCAGGAACCCGGCGTTTCGGCCGGGCTCCAGCATCAACGCGGGGCGGCGGTGGATCAGCTAGCGTCGCGCGATGATCTCCTTGCCTTCGATCTTCATCGTCACACCCAGTTTTCCGGTTGTCCGGCGGACCAGGAAGCGCGGCCGGCGGGCCGCAAAGTAGGAATGACGGCGGCGCGGCCTTGCCTGCTGCGTCCGGACATCCCCCAGATGATTCTCCAGTGGGCGGGCGACGCCGTCGGCTTCAACCATCAGCATCGGGATGCGGAAGGCGTCTGACCAGCTGCGCCAGTCGGCTGCGATGTCGCACAGGTCGTGCGCCACCAGCAATGGAATGCAAAGATCGGGATCCTCGTGATGCAGCTCAAGCGTTACCGTGACTTCGCCATCGCCGTGATCGATCGCCCTGGCGGCAACGCCCTTGAAGGCACGAGCCGGCAATGCGAAGGAAAGAGGAAGGCCACTTGAGGGTAGGGTCTTGCGAAGCACAGCGCCGCGGGCATCGATTGTGATCGTGACATCTTCGGATGTGCCGCGCAGGGCGTATGTGACCTGCTGCGGAAAGCGCGTCGGGTCGAGCCTGAGTGTGGAGCCTGCCCAGGTGGGCTTCAGAACCGTGTTTGTCATCGTGATGCTACCCTTGTTTTACCTGAGAGCCGTTTCCGGTTTCTCTGCGGGACTTTTGTCCTCTGATGGGGAGACCATACGGGCCGGCCTCTACCCGACCGCTTAAAAATCGCGGTTAAGGAAGTTTTGCCTCAGGCGATGGTTATCGAAACCCATCCCATCGGGGTTTCCAGAGGGTGAATCGCACATCAGGGGTAAAGCCCCGGGCAAGCCTGTCGGCGCATGATGGCTGCGGCATCATTGTGAGCGGAGCCTTGTTTCATGGTCTCGACCTACCTCAGCTACGACCTCGTCAATCGCGATATGTTCAAGACGCTTCAGCGCGTTGCGACGGACCAGCAGGTGGCGCGTGAGGCGCAGTATTATGCCGACAATATCGGCAATGTTGCCACGATCGATGAGTTCATGGATGACTACCGCCTGTACTCCTACGCCATGAAGGCGCATGGTCTCGAGGAGATGACCTATGCGAAGGCCTTCATGAAGAAGGTGCTCGAAAGCGATCTGAGCGACCCGAACAGCTACGCCAACCTCTTGACCGACGATCGGTACAAGAACTTTGCCGCCGCCTTCAGCTTTTCCCAATCGGGAGCCGCGCCCATCGCGCAATCGGCGGCGCAACAGGAGGAGATGCTTGATCTCTATGATCAGAGCATCTTGGCAATGGAGGACGCGGTTGCGGAGGAAACGCGGTATTACAAGGTGATGATGGCGCAGGTCGACGACGTCGATGACATTCTCCAGAACGACCGCCTGCGCCGATACGTCTTTGGCGCATTGGGGATCGACGACAGCGTCTATTCCTATCAGGTCGTCAAACAGGCGATGACCAGCGACAAGGATGATCCCGACAGCTACGTGAACACCGTGCTCAAGGATCAGATGGTTTTTCTCGCGGGAAAGCTGAGCGCCACGCAGGCTGAGTTGAGCGCCCTGGGAAACAACGCGAAGGAGCATGTCGAGAAGAAGGCATCGCTCAGGGCAGAGATTGCCAGCTACCAGAAGGCCATTCTGTCCACCCAGGCGCATATCGATCTTGCAGGAGCATTCGAATTCGCGGCGGACGGAACGTCCATGAAGGGTGCGGCCCAGACAGATCAACAACTTGCCGCCACCACGGATCTTTATCTGCTTGGGCGGCCCCGACAGACGCGGGAATCAGCGTTGCGGGAACGCGATTACTTTGAGCAGAAGATCGGGAGCGTGACGAACGTCGATCAGCTTCTGGATGATCCGCGGCTCTATGACTACGTCCGCAAGGCCTTCAACCTCAATGAACTCTTTGTCGTGAAGTCGACCCTGGAGCAGATCCTGACCAGCGATCTCGATGATCCGAAAAGCTACGCCAACGTCTATGCAAAGGAGCGGCCTCAGTATCTGGAGCTTGCCACGGCGTTCAACTTCAATACCGACGGCACACTGAAGGGCCCTGCCGCGCAGACGACCGAGCAGACCACGCTGACGGCCAATAACTATTTCAGCCGCTACGATGACAAGCAGGAAGAGGCGGACGAAAAGGCCATCAGCCTCTTCAAATCAGAAATGGCAGCGGTCAAATCCATCGACGATTTTCTCTCCGATGAGGCCATCTACGGCTTTGCCCTGAAAGCAGTAGGCCTCGACCCCGGCGGCGTTTCGATGCTGACGCTCAAGAACGTGCTCAAAAGCGACCTTTCTGATCCCAAGAGCTATGTCTATCGCCTAAAGGACGAGCGCTATCTTACTCTTGCCCAAGCCTTCAACTTTACGCGTGAGGGAAGCATCGCACCGCCTGTGCAGGCACAATCCTCCGCCACCGTGACCGCGACAGCCAAGGACTACATCGTTCAGCAGACGCGCTTCCTGAAGGGGGACGACAAGGAAGCTGCCCGAAAGGACGCCGATGCAGAAGCAGCTTACTATACAAGCACCATAGCTGGGATAAAGACTGCCAAGGAGCTTCTCGCGGACCGGAGGCTGGTGGACTTTGTGTTGGCAGCCAAGGGCATAGATCCAGCAAGTGTTACCGATGATTTCCTGAAGCAGATATTTTCATCGGACCTGAGTGATCCTGAGAGCTTTGCGAACCAGCAGGTGGACAGCCGATTTGCCGAGCTTCTGGGCACGTTCAACTTCGACATCGAGGGCAACCTCGATCGCAGTGCTTCCCCATCGGCTCAAAACCTCGGTCAGACGATCGAGACGCAGCACATGTACCTGCGTCAAACGCTGGAGACCGAGCAGGGGAACGAAAACGCAGGTGTTCGCCTTGCCCTCTATTTCGAGCGCATGGCAGGCTCGATCACTGATGCCTATGGGATCATAGGCGACGAAGCGTTGGCCGAGTTTGTCCGCATCGCTTTCAGCCTTCCCACAGAAATGGGCAACATGGACGTGGACCAGCAGGCTAAGCTGATAGAGAAGAACCTGACGCTTTCCGATCTGGCCGATCCGCAGAAGCTGCAGAAGCTGATCCAGCGGTTCACGATCCTGTACGATCTCGAAAACGGTGCTACCGGACCGTCTCCGGTAGACATCCTGACCGGCGCAAGCGCCTATTCAGGCATCAGTGCGGACACGCTCTGGTCCCTTTCGCAACTGCAGCGGTAGGCAACAGGCCTTAGTCGAGGGCCAGTACCTTGCCAGGATTCATGATGTTGGCAGGGTCGAACGCCCTTTTGATGCGGCGCATCAGATCGATCTCGATCTGTGGGCGGATGCGTGCCAGCTCGTCCCGCTTCAACTGTCCGATCCCGTGCTCAGCGGAGATCGAACCGTTCAGCGACAGCACGATGCCGTGCACGATCTCGTTCATCTCGCGCCACCGCGCCAGAAAGTCTGTTTTGTCCGCACCGACGGGCTGGGAAATGTTGTAGTGAATATTGCCATCGCCGAGGTGACCGAAGGCGCAGATGCGGGCGTCTGGCATGACGGCAAGCACGGCTTTGTCGGCTTTTTCCATGAAGCTGGGAATGCTCGAAACCGGCACTGAAATATCATGCTTGATCGAGCCGCCTTCAGGCTTCTGAGCGTCCGACATGCTCTCCCGCATGTGCCAGAGCGCCTTCTGCTGGCTGATCGAAGACGCGATGATGGCATCACGGAGGAGACCCGTCTCCACACCCCATTCGAGCAGCGACTGCATCATGGTTTCGGCAGTTTCAGCCGAATCGGAAGTGGAGATGTCGATCAGCGCGTACCACGGGTGAGGCTCTGACAGCGGGTCACGGACGCCGGGGATATGCCGTGTGGTGAACTCGATGCCGATGCGGGGCATCAGCTCGAAACCCGTAAGAGCCGTTCCACAGAGGTTGGATGCCTTCTCGAAGAGACGAAGTGCGTCAGCCGGCGAGGCGAGACCAGCGAGAGCCACCTGGTGGCCCAATGGCTGAGGATAGAGCTTCAGCACCGCGCCTGTGATAACGCCAAGCGTGCCTTCCGCGCCGATGAAAAGGTCACGCAGGTCGTAACCGGTGTTGTCCTTCTTCAGCCGCCTCAGGCCATTCCAGATTTCGCCGGTCGGCAGAACAACCTCGAGCCCAAGGCAGAGCTGACGCATGTTTCCATAGGCCAGAACGGCCGTTCCGCCCGCGTTGGTGGACAGGTTCCCGCCGATCCGGCAGGAGCCTTCCGACCCGAGCGAAAGCGGAAAGAGGCGTTGAACGTCTTGCGCAGCCCTCTGCACGTCCGAAAGAATTGCTCCGCCGTCGGCGACAATGACATTGGCGACGGGATCGATATCGCGAATTCGGCTCATCCTTTCCAGGGACAGGATTAGCTCATTGCCGTCGCCGCGTGGCGTCTGGCCGCCAACGAGGCCAGTGTTGCCGGTCTGCGGAACAATCGGCGTTCTCGTTTCGGTTGCCAGTGTCAGAATCTGGCCAACCTCCTCGGTCGTGGCGGGCTTTAGCACCATCGGTGATGTACCTCGGAACAACCCTCGGTTCTCGGCGAGCCGAGGCGCGATATCTGCCTCATTTCGGAGAGCATTCGCGTCACCCACGATGGAAGCGAAGCGCTGCAGGAGATCGGGAGAGGTGGTGTAGTGATCCATGAGTTTGCTCCGTTATTCCCTTGGCGCTGCGGCACGAACCAGTCGGTCGTTGATCGCCTCACCAAGGCCTGCGACCGGGATCGATGTCACAGCAATGCCCTTGGTCGCGACAGCGTCCGCTTTCTTCAGGTAGTCGAAGAGGTTAGCCGCCGCCTCCCGAAGGTCTGCCGCTTGACTGAGATTGAGAACTAAGACGGCCTGGTCCATGCCCGTAACCTTCGTCTCGCCGAAACAGATCAGTGCTTCACCGGCTTTGACTGAGTCCGCGTTCAGCCTGACCGGTGCCGCGGGCGCGTAATGCGAGGCGAGCATGCCAGGAGCTTCTATGGTCGGCGACGGTGATTGAGGCCGAACAACAGGCAGGCCTGTGGCAGCGTGCAGCTCTTCTGCGGAAATCCCCCCAGGCCGTAACAGGTGGATTCTGTCTTTCGCGGCCCGTATGATGGTCGACTCCACGCCGACGGGTGCGGAGCCGGCATCGAGGATAAGGTCGAGCTTGCTGCCGAGATCCTCGGCCACATGCAAGGCGCTGGTTGGACTGATTTTGCCCGAGGTATTTGCACTCGGTGCCGCTAAAGGTTTGCCAAACGCGCCGATCAGCGTCGCGGCGATCCCCTGGGGCACCCGAATGCCCACCGTATCAAGTCCGGCTGTCGCCAGTGCATGGATGCCGGAGCTCGGTTTGAGCGGGAGGATCAGCGTCAGCGGGCCAGGCCAGAACTGCTCCGCAAGACGTCGCGAGACCGGATCGAAATCAGCATAGGTTTCAGCCATGGCGAGGTTTGCCATGTGGCAGATCAGCGGGTTGAAACGGGGCCGCCCCTTCGTCTCATAGATCCGAGTTACGGCAAGCGGGTTGGTGGCATCCGCCGCGAGCCCGTAGACAGTTTCAGTGGGGATTGCGACGGGGTGCCCCTGCAAAAGCACTGCCTGTGCGGCCTGGAGAGCAGCGTCCTCGCCCTCGCTGATGTGAATGATTTTCGCCGTCATGTTGCCATCCCTAGCGCGGATTGGCTGTCTGCGGCAATTGCTCCCGCTGCTAGATCTTCTTCACCAGCGTTCGAATCGCACTATTTGGTGCGCCCAGCATCAGAACGTTGCGCAGAGCCTCCTGAGGATCGAGCGTCCGAAACAACAAGCCGTTCTTTCGAATAGAGCGGTCAATTCGAAACGTGTCGCCCGGCGCCTTCTCAAAGGCGACTGCGAAGTACATCCGGCCCCTCTCGCTGCTGATGCGTTCGAAGAACGGATAGGTTTCGCTGATTTCGGACGTGAAGTTGGCGATGTAGAACGACCATTTGACCTCGGTCTGCGGATTGAATGACGTTCTGGAGGTCGTGACGTGGCAATAGCCGAGATGGGGGATCTCGTCGAAAACGCGGTAGAAGATGAGCTTTGGAAACCGGATACCTCGGTGGAAGGAGTTGATTCGTTGAAGGGTGGTCTCGCCTGCTTTCGCCAGAATACGGCCGGTTCTTTCGCCGACTTCCTCGGGCGTGAGATAGCGCTTGCCGGACGGCAGCCGTTCCGGCCGAGCGATCTTTCCCGTCCGCAGGAACTCGGAATGTGGCGCCAACGTCAGGTGCTTCAGCCCGCCGGGCGGACTTGTCTCGAAATATCGAAGTTTGGCAGCGCTCGTCACATGTACCTCTCGTCATAGGCAGGTAACGACTCTACGAGATTGTGGTTAATGAGGGGTGTTAAGGAGAGGGCGGATAGGACCTAAGTCCCAGGAACCAACACGTGCTACCGGCAGTTCTTTGGACAGACACCAAGAGCCAGAGAGGAAACGTCATGAGCATTCTACGCTCCCGCATCGCCGCGTTGGCGACGGCCTTCACCATAGCAGCCACCAGTTACGTACCGGTCCAGTCGATGCCGCTGCCTTCATCTCCGGCAGGCGTTCGAGATGTGGTAACGGAAGTGCAATATCGCGACCGGGATCGCCGTCGTTGGGATCGCCGTGACGACCGCCGGCAGTATCGCCGTGACGCACGCCGCGGCTACTACAACGGTCACCGCGGATACCGCGAGCGCCGTCCCGGGTACCGCTACTACAACGGCTTCTGGTTCCCCCTTGCCGCTTTCGCCACGGGCGCGATCGTCGGCGGGAGCGCTTCCCAGGCGCGACCAAGTCGCAGCCTGAGCGCACGCCATTACCAATGGTGCGAGAACCGCTATCGTTCCTATAGAGCGTCGGACAACACGTATCAGCCCTACAATGGCCCGCGCCAGCAGTGCTACTCCCCTTATTCGTGATCCTGTGATTTTACAGCGAAGCCGCCCGCTCCGGGCGGCTTTTTTGTTTCTGTCGGAGCTTTCTGGAAGGCCTTGCGTTAATGGCCGGTTCAGCTTGGGTTTTCTAGGTTGATCGCGATCCAGAACCGCCGACGGCAGATGTCGCCTGGTGTCCCGGAGCGCAGACGTTTCAACTTGGATGGAGACAGCAATGATACACCTGTTCAGGAAGGTCGCGGTCGTCGCACTATCGGCAACGGTCATAGCCGGTGCAGTCGTCCCCGCGCAGGCAATGCCCGTTCTCGCGGCTCCGGCAGCCAAAATCGACGTTCAGTCCAATGTCACCGAGGTCCGCCACCGCGGTCATCGTCGCGGTTACTATCATGGTCATCGCGGCTATCGACACTACCGCCATGGCCATCGTTACCACGGCGGGTACTGGTACCCTCTCGCAGCCTTCGGAGCCGGTGCGCTGATCGGCGGTGCGATTGCTGCGCCGCGATACGTGGAGCCCGCTCCGGCACCCGTTTATCGCACAAGCGGCCTCAACCCGCGCCACTACGATTGGTGCCATGCGCGCTATCGCTCGTATGACAGTTATTCCAACACCTTCCAGCCTTACCACGGGCCGCGCCAGACCTGCTATTCTCCCTATTACTAAGCGGTGTTCCAGTAGAACAAGGGCCTGCGGCGCTTTGCGTCGCGGGCTCTTTCGTAGGTGCGCCACAAGTTGACGTCGGTCTGTGATTGACAATTTGGCTTACGTTTACGTAAAAAGCAAAGGTGCTGATGACGTGCTAGGACGGCCTCTCAGCCAGTCATGAGGAGGATCGCACCATGTATAAGGCCCCCGTCGCGGATATTGCATTTACGCTCAATCATGTGGCCGGTTTGTCGGATGCCATCGCAACGGGCAAGCTCGGCGACCTTGGCGGGGACCTCGTGGACGCGATCCTTGAGGAGGCTGGCCGCTTCGCCTCGAACGAAATGGCACCGCTCGGCGAGATAGGGGACCGGCAAGGCGCCAGAGTCTCCAATGGTGTCGTGACAACGCCTGATGGGTGGTCAGACCTTTACCGGTCCTGGCGTGAAGGTGGGTGGAACGGACTGACGGGTCCCGAAGCCTATGGCGGCCAGAACCTGCCCCACATGCTCAACGTGGCGGCCCTGGAAATGTGGAACTCCGCTTCCATGGCTTTCGCGCTGGCGCCGACACTGACCATGGGCGCCATCGAAGCGCTGCACAAGCACGGCAGTGATGAGCTTAAGGCCACATATCTGGAGAAGCTCGTCTCCGGAGAGTGGACCGGCACCATGAACCTGACGGAACCGCATGCCGGCTCGGATCTTGGTGTGCTCAAGGCGCGCGCGGAGCGACGCGATGACGGCAGCTATCGCATCTTCGGTCAGAAGATCTACATCACCTGGGGCGAGCACGATGCGGCCGACAACATCATCCATCTGGTTCTAGCCCGGCTGCCCGATGCGCCTGCCGGCACGCGAGGCATCTCGCTCTTCCTCGTGCCGAAGTTCCTGGTAAACGAGGATGGATCGCTCGGCGATCGCAACGACGTCTTTTGTCATTCGCTGGAGCATAAGCTCGGCATCCACGGGTCGCCGACCTGCACGATGATCTATGGCGACGGCAAGTTCGGCGATGGAAAGGGCGCCATCGGCTGGCTGATCGGCGAGGAGAACAAAGGCCTTGCGTGCATGTTCACGATGATGAACAACGCACGCCTTGCCGTCGGTATCCAGGGTGTTGCCATTGCGGAGGCCGCCACCCAGAAGGCGGTCGCCTTCGCGCGGGAACGCACCCAGGGTAAGGCGCCCGGCTGGACAGGGACCGGCATGAGCCCGATCATCGAGCATCCGGACGTCGCGCGCATGCTGCTGACCATGATGGCGCTGACGCAGGGCTCGCGCGCCATCTGCTATGCCTGTGCCCACGCTGTCGATATGGCTCACGGCACCGAGGGTGAAGACGCCAGGAACTGGGCAGAGCGGGCTGCTCTGTTGACGCCCATTGCCAAATCCTTCTCAACCGATGCCGGTGTGGATGTGGCTTCGTTGGGTATCCAGGTCCACGGGGGTATGGGCTTCATTGAGGAAACGGGGGCGGCGCGTTATCTACGCGACGCCCGCATCGCGCCAATCTACGAAGGAACGAACGGCATCCAGGCCATTGACCTCGTGACGCGCAAGCTCCCGCTGTCGGGGGGCGCGCAGGTGGCAGGGTTCATAGCTGAAATGAGGCAGATCGCAGAGCGCGTGCAGGCTGCAAACGAGGTTCGCTTCGGCGCGACCGCCGACCGCCTCACGTCCGCCATAGATGATCTCGAAACGACGACCGCCTGGCTGCTCAAGGCACAGAGCGAGGGGCGCACGGTCGAGGCTCTAGCCGGCGCGACGCCTTACCAACGCCTGTTCGGCCTGGTCCTGACAGGCGTCTATCTCGCCAAGGGCGCATTGACCCCGCTGGATGACGGCAAGGCGGATCGCCGGGTCGCCCTTTGCGGCTTCGCTGCAGATAACCTGCTGCCCGAAACGGCGGCTCTCAAGCGGCAGGTGGTCGAGGGCTCGGAGAGCCTTCAAGCTGCCCGCGCAGTTCTGGCCTGAGGAGATGGCGATGACCGAGAACCATATCATCGTCGATCATCCGCAGACCCGCCCCGGCGTGATGGTGATCCGGTTCAATCGTCCCGAGAAAAAAAATGCCATAACCGGCGCCATGTATGATCGGATGACGGCGGCCCTGCATGAGGCGAACAAGGAGGCCTCCATACGCGCCGTTGCGTTTTTGGGCACTGAAGGGTGCTTTTCTGCGGGCAACGACATGGCAGATTTCATGGCCTATGCCATGGGCGGAGGAGGCAGGCCGACGGCTGCCGACTTCCTCCAGGCGCTTGCGACTTGCGACAAGCCGCTCGTTTCGGGAATCGATGGGCTGGCCATCGGTATCGGAACCACCATCCACCTGCATTGCGACATGACGATCGCCTCTAGCCGAAGCGTCTTACGCACGCCCTTCGTCGATCTCGCCCTTGTACCAGAGGCAGCCTCGAGCCTGATTGCACCGCGGATCATGGGGCATCAACGGGCGTTTGCGATGCTGGCTGCAGGAGAAGGCTTTTCCGCTGAACAGGCTCGGGAGGCCGGCATCATCTGGAAGGTGGTCTCTCCCGATGCAGTCGAGACAGAAACGCTGGCGCTCGCTGAAAGCCTTGCCGCCAAGCCGCCGCATGCCCTGAGCATTGCCCGCAGCCTGATCCGCGGCAATGGTGACGACATCCTGGCCCGTATGGACGAAGAGCTTGTCCACTTCACGAAGCAGTTGCGCAGTGCCGAGGCTCGCGCCGCATTCGAAGCCTTCATGAGCCGGAAGGGCTGAGACACTTCCGGCTCTGCCGCATGGTTCACGTCCTACGGCCCAACGGGATTGATGTCATTCACGAAGCGGATGAGGTCGGCCATGGTGAAGTGCCCGTCCTGCTGGCAAGGCAGTTCCGGCTTCCAGTTCGATCTGCGCCATAGGAAGGATTCGGTGTCGCCGTGGACCATGCCGAGGAAGGTTTCGGCGACAATGGTGGATGCCATCGGTCCCAGCCTCTGCCCCTGGTGGTAGTGCTCCGCTTCTTTCAGCACATAATACCAAAGCGGCGTTGCCTCGTGCAGTCCGTGCTTCTTCGCAGCCGCCCCATCAGAACCTGCTGCGACCTTCTCCGGCGTCATCGGCTCGATATTCATCGCACGACAGATGGCCTGGCCTGACGGCAAGCCGATCTGCACTCCCCGCCTCAGGTTACGGAAGGCCAGATTTGCTTCGCGTTCCTCCTGCTCGGTCGGATCGACCCGCAAACCGGGGAGTTTGTGCAGGGAAGGCGCGATGAACGGATCGAGTTTGCGCGAGAAATTGAAGCCGAAATCTGTACCACCTTCCCCCTCGATATCGAAGAACCGCCGCCAGTCGATCGCCCAGTTGGACGGCAGATGCTTCTGAGGTGACG
>DASYHX010000004.1:0-6252 GCA_035998065.1 Pseudorhizobium sp. | reverse complement strand
CCCGGATCTTCACGTTGTAGTCGACCACGCGCTTGACGGCGACGAGGACCTTCATGCGGATGCTCTCCCTTGCTCGGCCCGCTGCCGGGACCGCTCCCGGCGGGCCATGGCCGCGTTGACGGCCGCGGGCCTGGCTGGATTCTGCGGATCGCGATATACGACTCTTACGTAATCGTCAAAGCTTCGCGCCTGCGTGCCGGCTTGATGACGCCCCTCACCGCATCTTTCAAGCCCGCCGGCGCCCGCGCATCCGATCGGCCCGCTCACGCCTCGCGGCTGGCGCCCGGCACCCAGAGCACGTCGGCCCGCCCGTCCGCGTTGGCGATGCGCGCGGCGACGAAGAGATGGTCCGACAGCCGGTTGACATAGGCCAGCGCCACGGCCTCGACGGTCTCGAAGCGCCCCAGCGCGACCATCAGCCGCTCGGCCCGCCGCGCCACGGTGCGGGCATGGTGCAGATGCGCCGAAGCCGCCGATCCCGCCGGCAGCACGAAGCTCTTCAGCGGCTCCAGCTTCTCGTTCATCGCATCGATCTCGCGCTCCAGCCGCTCGACCTGCGACGCGACGATCTTCAGCGGCTCGTAGCCCAGCGGCTCGCCGGTCAGCGGCGTCGCCAGCTCCGCGCCGAGATCGAACAATTCGTTCTGCACCCGCGCCAGCATCGCGTCGAGCGCGGCGTCGGCGGCAAGTCGCGCGAGCCCGATCACCGCGTTCAACTCGTCCACCGTGCCGTAGGTCTCGACCCTGAGATCCGATTTCAGCCGCCGCTCGCCATTGCCGAGTACGGTCTCCCCGGCATCGCCGGTCCGCGTGTAGATCTTGTTGAGCCTGACCATGGTGTCTCCGGTTTTCCGGCGACGTAGGGCGCGGGGCGGGGGAAGACAGGGGTTGGGGCGGGAGCGCCCATTTCTGCCATTCGGACGTCGTGCTAAGGCCAGTCACGCGCTCAGGCGCTCTGGTAGCTCGTCGGTATGCTCTTACCGCCTGTCGCATGCGCTAAATACTGCAGCGCTGCAAGATACGGTGCAAACTGCTCATAATACAGTTCAAGTGAGTGGAAAGTAGCCGCCTGAATGGCGCTTGACTCTCCTTTCTCTTAAGGTACCGCCAAGCTGGCTAAGCCGCAACCGAGAATCCCGCGACGTGCTCGGTCAGGATCGAGCCGATTTCCTTGCCCAATGTGACCGGCACCGCATTGCCAATCAAACGGCCCAATGTGGCGAAGCTCACTGGCTCGTCATCATGAAGAAATAAGTATCCTCTAGGAAAACCTTGCAGCATTGCGGCTTCCCGAAGACTAATCGCTCGATCTTGCTCCGGGTGCCCGAACCGCCCATTGCCATAGCCAAAGCATTGAGTGGTGATGGTGGGCGAAGGTTCATCCCACTCCATCCGCCCGTAGACCGATGGATAGGTCACACCGGTATCTCTAATGTGGCACGCTGCCTTCAAATCCTCTGGCCAATCTCGCCAGGTTCCACCCGGAATCGAAGCTCGTATACGCTTCATGTTCGTTTCGCTCAGGGCACTGGCGCGGTGGATACGATCGGTTGGATCCATTCCACCTGCTTTGATAGGTGGAAGTTCGCCTATCGTCGCGCGTACCGACTTCTGCTTCCGGTCAAACTGAGGAAGATTAATTGGACCCAACCTGGATGCTACGAGCACAAGTCGCTTGCGCGTTTGAGGCAACCCGATCTTTTCGCAATCGATTACCCGCGCATCCACCCAGTAGTCCGCCAGACTTTGCAGTAGACGCTTGTAAACCGGCGCGCGCAAAAGCGGCGGCACGTTCTCCATCGTCACCAAATCCGGCTGAACATCCTCAATCAACGACCCAAAACGCTCGACCAGCATCCAGTCGTCCTTGCCGCGCTCCTTGCCGTTCCGTTTCGCTTTCTGCGCGTAGGTGGAAAATGGCTGGCAAGGAGCACAGCCAGCGAGCAGAGTCGTCGTGCCTGGGACGAACTTCTCGACGATCGTTGCAGCGTCTAACGTCGAGACGTCGGCTAGCAAAAACTCCGCGTCGTTGTTTCTCTCGAACGGATGTTTGGAAGCGGGGTCGATATCCACTCCCAAACGCACATCGATCATAGCTTGGGAGAGGCCGTGGGTCAGGCCGCCAACTCCGCAAAATAAATCTACAGCAGAGATCTTTGAGTGCTTATTCATGCTGCAGGTACTAAATGCGCCTCATTTTCGATATGCGATGTAAATGCGTCCACCGCATACCCCATGTAGTCGAGCGTTATATCGGCCAAAACGCGGATTCGGGCAAGACTCATGTCGCTAGCACCGTCTTCAAACGAGCGAACCCCATGGGCGATCGCATTTCGCCGACGCGCAAGAAACTGGAGGGGAGACGAACTTTCGCCGAATGCTTCCGAGGGAGCTATACGTTGCCACATCTCTGGGGGCAGATCGAAGCGTGCGTTCATGCGCCTGGCGAAGGTCGCGATGACCTTATCATCCCACGTACCAGACGGCTTCTTGAGAGCCTGCGGTCCAAGGCTGGAACTCGCGAGGAGCAAGCTCGAACTTGCGAAAACGGTCTCCAGCCGACCGTCCTCGTTTCCCTCCGTAGTCCGACTCACAATGCTCTCGCGAAGCCACTCCTTAAAAGAATACTCCGACCATCGTCGGGGATCAACAGAACCAAGAGCGATCCCCAGTTGTTGGATGATCTGGGTCATTATGGCTTCTTCAATGTTGTAGAGGTGAACGATCAGGCCCGACTTCAAGGTATTGATGTGCCGAGCGGAGATGTTCACGGCCCCGAGCGGCGTACCCGCCTCTAGGATCATCCTGTTTTCAAGCGCCTCCGCGAGCGCGTAATGCGCGTCGAATTCTTCTCGACGCGTCTCCAGCGACGTTCTAAGCTCAGTCATTCGTTCACCAAGATCGATCGAACGACGCCGATACGGCCTTCGAGCTTCTTTCGAACATTCGCGCCATCTGAAACGACAATGGCATCGAAGCCTCTATCTTGCATTCGGGAGGCCGCCTGCTCGGGAGTGACGTGGAGTTCACCGATCTCCCGGAGCGCTAGAGCCGTTCCGGTTGCGATGGCCTCGAAGCGCACTCTCGGAATGGTGTTCGCGTTCGCACTCTTTCTAAAGCCATTGGGAAAGAGCGCAGCGACCTGATCCAGCATACGATCGAATTCCGACCGCATTGTTGTTATCATGGCCGGGTCTACTGTTGCCCTATCGTTCGCCGACTTGAGGTAGTCGTAGAGATACTTTTTCGGCCGATCCCGATAGTTGGGAAACCGCCCCTCTGGCGTGTCCCAACCCTCAAGGTAAGCGAAGAAGCGCGTCACCAGCTCTTCGCGTTCACGCTGGTCCACCACCTTTTGCGACATCGGCGTGGCGTCCTTGAACTTCTCGCTATCTGCTAATTCGCGGATAAGCTCGGTCACAGGGCCCGGCAAGGATCCCCGACGAATCTCTGCCTCGTTTGCAACCGTTCCGGACTTATTGATCCGCGCGAACATCTCCGCACGCGTGGAAGGATCGGTGCTGGTGTCGAGCACGATCGTCCGGATGGTGACGTCTTCTAACTTGTTGCGGCGATCTTTAGGCAGATCCCCAAAGGTTATACCATTCAACTCAGGCACGAGCACCAATTCAGAGAGACGCAAATCTTCTTTCAGGAATGCACGCATTGCGCGCATTCTCTGAGAGCCATCCACAATTTCCATCCGCCCATCGGGCATTTGGTAGAAAAATAGGAAAGGTATCGGCAACCCGACGAGGAGAGACTCGATGAACTCGGATTGCTGAGCGACACCCCACGCCAACTTTCTTTGATACTCAGGAACGAGAAAGCGCCCACTTTCATCGTCAGGGAAGCGGTCGACATAAACCGACACGGGGTACTCCGCCACGGTGAACTTCACCTGCCGAGACGTCTGCCCGATCGCTGCCTCCGCTGCCTCGACCTCCTCTTTGGTAGGCTTCTTCTTTTTCGCCACTCGTACCTCCAAATGCCCCAGACTGCGTTAAAGCCGCGCTACCGCCTTGCTACGCCCTATCTGCGGTCGAGGTTAAGTGGAAGCCGTTTGATTCAGGTTTTTAGCATTGCGATTTGAGAGATCGCGATCGCCCGCCATCTATGGGCTCCGCAGCGGACTCAGTTGACCGCCGAGCGTAGAAGGATTCGATGACCGCTCCTCCCCCATCTTCCTCAACTGAGCCTGTTGACCCGGTGCGAAGTCGAATCATGCGCGCAGTTCGACAGGCTCACACAGGTCCCGAGGTGCTAGTGCGTCGGCTTCTGCACGCGTTAGGGCTCAGGTTCAGGATACAGCAGCCGGACTTACCCGGAACGCCTGACATCGTTCTGCCAAAGCACAAGACCGCCATCTTCGTGCATGGCTGCTTTTGGCATCGCCATCCCGGTTGTAAAAAGGCAACAATGCCGAAGACACGCGTGAAGTTCTGGCAAGCTAAATTCGCGCGGAATGTTGCGCGAGACAGTCAGAAGGAGCAGGAACTCAAGGAAGTAGGCTGGCGCGTGCTGACGGTCTGGGAATGCGAAACCCGTCAGCCGGAGCTGTTGTCGCATCGTTTGAGCGAGGCTTTCGGCCTCGATCTGCGGGATGGATGCTCGGAGCCAAAGTGATAGGCCTTTCTGGCGCACTTCTTGTCGCTCCTCCAGCGCCGCCTCGTCAGCGCAGCCTTCCTCGCCTCACGCCTCACGCCGCAGACGTAGACGTAGACGTAGACGTAGACGTAGACTATGACGCTCATCTACGTCTGTTTTCAACTTCTTTACTCCCCACTCATGTTCGATCGGGGTCGACAGCGAACGGCAATGTTTTGCTCTCCTCTCCCTGAAGTGGTCCGTTTCCTTTCGGCCCTCAGCAAAAAACTTATCCCCACCTCCCGCTCCCCCCGCATACTCCCCTCACCGCCGGCCCGCGAAACGGGCGCGAATGATCACCGGGATCGTTCGTTGGGCCAAGGGGAGAAATCCCTGGCGGGCGGCGTCCGCGACGGGGCTTCTTCCGGAGAAGTTTCGGCCCGGACCGCCCTTCGAGCCGCCGGACCGTCCTCCATTACGAGAGGGCTGCGGATCGGTCCGCTTGAGCGCCCTCGGGCGCGAAGAGCCGGCCACACGCGAACTGCCTCCGGGCGGGTCACGTGGCGAGGGGTGCGTCAAACGCCGCGCGGGATGCCGGAGGCGAACCGCATGACGCTAAAATACGTCGGAGGGTTTGCCTCCGGCATCCCGCAGCCTGTTTCGTCGGAGACGAAACGGCCAGAGGCCCGTCAGTGAGCGGCGAAGCCGCGACGGACGGGACAGAGACTCGCTGCCCGCTCCTCGCTGCGCTCGTCGCCGGCGGGGACGGAGTTGCTTGCCTCGCCATTAAGCTCCTCGCGGGGCTCGTCGCTGGCGGGGACCCTACTGCGCGAGCAGCAGCACGCCGACGATGAGGATCACCGCGACGCCCTGCAGCATGACGCGGGCGCGCATCAGCTTCTGCGAGCGGTTGCCGTCGCCGGCCTTCATCATGTTCCAGAGCCCGGCCAGCAGCACGCCGGCGGTGGCGACCATGACGAGCAGCGCGAGATAGGTGAGGAATGCGGACATGCCGGCCTTTCGGCGGTTAGCGGATCGAAATGCGACCCCTCATATAGGGAGCCGCGCCGGCAGCGCGAGCCGCCGCCGCCGCCCGCGCCCCCGAAGAGGCGATCGGCCGCGGCGCCCGGCCGATCAGGATGGCGGCGGCAGGGTCTTTCGCCGCCGCGTCGCCGCCGCGACGCCGATGCCGGCGAGCGCGAGGCCGGCGAGCTGCACCGGCTCGAGCGTCTCGCCGAACAGGAGATACGCCAGCACCGCGGTGACGCCCGGCACCAGATACATCAGCGAGGCGACCTGCGAGACCGCCCCCTCGCGGATCAAATACAGCATCAGGAAGATCGCCCCGATCGACAGGACCAGCACCAGCCAGACCAGCGCGAAGACCAGCTCGCCCGTCCACGCGACCGCCATCGTCTCGGTAAAAAAGGCCAGGAACAGCGTCGGCACCAGCGCGCCGAGATATTGCAGGGCGGTGCCGGTGCGAAGGTCGACGCCGCCGACGAAGCGCTTCTGCCAGACCGAGCCCGCCGAGATGGCGAGCGCCGACAGGAACACCGGCGCCAGCGTCTGGAACCCGTACGCCCCGGCCCCGCCGAGCTTCGGCAGGATCACCAGCGCGACGCCCAAAAGGCCGAGCGCCAGGCCGAGATAGTGGCGCGGCCG
>DASYHX010000192.1:0-5018 GCA_035998065.1 Pseudorhizobium sp. | reverse complement strand
GTGGCGTGCCGCCAGAACGGGCGATCTGGTCCACGGCGCGGCGAAACTCCGCGGGAGCATCCTCTTCGGTCAGCCCGGCAAACTTCAGCACGGCATCTACCGCCCCCTTGCGCAGCCGGC
Organism: Pseudorhizobium sp.; assembly: GCA_035998065.1. GTDB lineage: Bacteria > Pseudomonadota > Alphaproteobacteria > Rhizobiales > Rhizobiaceae > Neorhizobium. The sequence goes on along the minus strand of DASYHX010000192.1, from coordinate 4,898 downwards.
GCGCGCCAATGTCGACGCCCGACAGCCGCGTCTCGGCGGTGAAGGCGATGATCGCGTCGAAACGGGCCTCGGGCATCGCGACGCCGAAGTCGCCGGCGGCGAGTGCCACCACGGATCGGCCTTCGGGTGTTTCATCCGACAGGCTGGCGATCAAGGCCGCCTCGGCCAGTTCGGCCGGGGCGACACCCGGGCTTGCGAGAAAATCGCTGGCCATCCGGTTGCCGAAGGTGATCGTGCCCGTCTTGTCGAGCAGGAGCGTGTCGACGTCGCCGGCAGCCTCCACCGCGCGGCCGGAGGTGGCAATCACGTTGAAGCGCACCAGGCGGTCCATTCCGGCAATGCCGATCGCCGACAGAAGCCCGCCGATCGTCGTCGGGATCAGCGTGACCAGCAGAGCCGCAAGCACGGTGACAGAGATGACCGTTCCGGAATAGCCGGCCAGTCCCCAGATCGCGACGCAGACGAAGAGGAAAATCAGCGTCAGGCCGGACAACAGGATGGATAGCGCGATCTCGTTTGGCGTCTTCTGCCGCTGTGCCCCTTCGATCAGCGCGATCATCCGATCGACAAAAGAGGAGCCGGGGGCGACTGTGATCCTGATCCGGATCTCGTCAGAGAGAACCTGGGTGCCACCGGTGACGGCTGAACGGTCGCCGCCGGATTCACGAATGACGGGAGCGGATTCACCGGTGATGGCGCTTTCGTTGACCGAAGCGACACCCTCGATCACTTCGCCGTCGCCCGGGATCAGTTCGCCAGCCGATACCACCACCACGTCGCCGACCTTCAGGCCCGGCGCGGCAACCGTGTCCGTACCGCCATCGGCTCTGAGGCGGCGGGCGACGAGTTCCGACTTGGTCTTCTTAAGGCTGTCGGCCTGCGCCCGGCCGCGGCCTTCGGCCACGGCTTCGGCAAAGGTGGCAAACAGAACGGTGAACCAGAGCCAAGCAGCGATCTGTCCGGAGAAGGACGCCTCGCCCGGGTTGGTGACGAGGTCGCGGAGGAAGAGCAGCGTCACCACCACAGCTACCATTTCGGTGACGAAGATCACCGGATTGCGCAACAGAAGCCGCGGGTCGAGCTTGCGGAAGGCATCGACGACGGCCGGGCGCAGAATGCCGGGGTCGAGAAGGCTTTGAGCTTGATGAGCCTTGGACATGGAAGTTCCTTCAGAATGACTGGCCGGCCAGCATCGCCAGATGGTCGGCAATGGGACCGAGTGCGAGCGCCGGGAAAAACTGCAGGCCGCCGAGGATGAGGATGATGCCGATGAGCAGGCCGACGAACAGCGGGCCGTCCGTCGGGAAGGTGCCGGCCGATCCGGGTGCCTTGACCTTCGCGGCGAGCGATCCGGCGATCGCCATGACCGGCACCACATAGCCGAAGCGACCGAGCAGCATGGCAAGCCCAAGCGTCGTGTTGAACCAGGGCGTATTGCCGGAAAGTCCGCCGAAGGCTGAGCCGTTGTTGCCGGCCGCCGAGGTGTACGCATAGAGGATTTCCGACAGGCCATGCGGACCTGCTGTGCCAATGCTGGCGACAGCAAAGGGAAGCATGGCGGAAATGGCGGTGAAACCGAGGATGGCGAGCGGCAGGACGAGCACCGCTAGCATGGTGAACTTCATCTCGCGGCCCTCGATCTTCTTCCCGAGGAATTCCGGCGTGCGCCCGACCATCAAGCCGGCGACGAAGACGGAGAGCAGCGCAAAGACGAGCATGCCGTAGAGACCCGAGCCGACGCCGCCCGGCAGCACTTCGCCAAGCTGGATCAGGAACATCGGCACGAGACCACCAAGCCCGGTGAACGAACCGTGCATGCCGTTGACGCCGCCAGCCGACAGGCCTGTAGTCACGGCTGCATAGAGCGCCGTCATCGCCTGGCCGAAACGGACTTCCTTGCCTTCCATGTTGCCGAGCGAGGGATCGACGCCGAGGCTGGTGAGGATCGGATTGCCCTGAGCCTCGGCCCAGTAGGTGACGGCCACGCCGGCGACGAGCAGGACGGCCATGGCCGAGATCAGTGCCCAGCCCTGACGGCGATGGCCGACCATCTCACCGAAGGCATAGACCAGCGCCGACGAGATCGACAGCATGGCGAAGATGTTGAGATAGTTCGACCAGGCCGTCGGGTTCTCGAAGGGATGGGCGGCATTGACGTTGAAGAAGCCGCCGCCATTGGTGCCGAGCTGCTTGATTGCTTCCTGCGAGGCGACCGGTCCGAGTGAGATCACCTGGTTGGCACCCTCGAGGGTGGTTGCCGTCACCGAGGCGTCCAGCGTCTGGGGAAGGCCCATGGCAACAAAGGCGAGCGCCACGACGATCGAAATCGGCAGGAGGACGTAAAGTGTTGCGCGCGTGACATCGACCCAGAAATTGCCGAGCGTCGTGACCTTCGAGCGGGCAAACGCCCGGGTAAAGGCGACCGCAAGAGCAATGCCGGTGGCTGCCGACAGGAAGTTCTGCACGGTCAGACCCGCCATCTGGCTGAAATGGCTGAGCGTGGTTTCGCCGCCGTAGTTCTGCCAGTTGGTATTGGTCACGAAGGAGACGGCTGTGTTGAAGGCGAGATCCGGCGCCATGCCGGCGAAACCTTGGCTGTTAAGCGGCAGATAGGCCTGCAGGCGCAGGATCGCATAGAGCGCGAGAAAGCCCATGAGCGAGAACATCAGCATGGCGGTGACATAGGCCCGCCAGCTCTGTTCCTTGTCCGCATCGATGCCGGCAAGGCGGTAGAGACCGCGTTCGCCGCGAGCGAGAACGGGTGACAGAAGGTGTCTCTCGCCAGAGAAGACTTTCGCCATGTAGAGCCCGAGCGGCTTGATGACGAGAAGAACGGCTAGGAGGAGAAGGCTGATCTGCAGCCAACCGATGATGGTCATGGGGCTGCTCCAGATCAGAAACGCTCGGGACGCAAGAGCGTGACCACGAGATAGATGCCGAGAGCCACGGCAACGAGGAGGCCAAAGAGAGGTTCAAGCATCTTGATCCCCTCAAAGCCGGTCGAGTGCGCGGGCGTAGAGCGCAAGCACGAGAAGCGTGCCGCCGCAAAGCGCGATGAAGATGAAGTCGGACATGTCCGTGTCTCCTGTTGATAGGCAGACAGGATTAAAGGTGCTTCGGGTCAGGCTTCGATTGGGAAGAGTTGGGAAGGGAGTAAAGAAAAGATAAGGAGCACCCGGACGCCGAGTACCGGCCGGTGGAGGTTATATTCACAGCAGAGAGCAAGCTCCGTTCCGTCCCAACCGGATGGCCGCTTATTGGCGTGAGGCTGGCCACGGGGAACGACTGACATGGTGCGCGAAGGAGACTTGACGCCGCCGGGAAGCCATGTCCGCTTTTGTGTCCGCTCGACAACGAGCTTTTCGACTGATTTGGGGGCGCGATGCGGTGATAGTTTTCACTTCGGGCTGTGAAATGAAGGTCCGCTCCTAGGGCTGCAAGTCCGTAAAGCAGACGACGTAGCTTGTCGATCCGTCCGTTTTCGGGATGCCCGACGCAGAAGGCTGTCCAGCGTTCAGATTATCCTTGAAGTCAGCGACGCAGCTTGTCCGCAATGGAGGACCTCATTGTCTCTTGGTCGCTCTGGATTCAGATGCGACCTTGAGAAGCTTTCAAAACTCGGCATTGCATGTGGCTCTCCGCCTTGCATCCCGCGACATGCCGCAGCGCTCTTGCAAGTGTCATAAGCTTATCGATCTGGACCTCAAGAGCGTCCTCCCTCGCAGAGAAGGCGTTGCGTGGGATGGCCGGCACGCCATCCTTGCCGATCATGCCCTTCATCTCTTCCAGCGAAAACCCGGCAGACTTTCCGAGCTGTATCAGAGCGTCTGGGTCAGCGCCTCGGACCGAACTGCCGCCGGAGGCCACGACGCCGAGGGACTCGATTAAGCCGATCTCGTCATAGTACCGCAATGTCGAGGGTGGCACCCTGTCTTCTCCGACAACAAGCCGATATCCAGCATTCAATAACGAGAACCTGTCCGTTCCTGAAGCATTCTCGAAGATCGGATCTATGGCAAGAGAACGCCGGGTCCGGTCATAACTTTCCGGTTGTCAACGCCGTTGCAGCCAAGCCTCCAGAGCCTGGCGGATCGCACGATCTGCCGGGACTGTCTGGTCGAAAGCCCACCAGATATGCGTACCCTGCCACAGAGCGGCCATCTGCCGGCCCAGCAAATCAGCCTCATGTGGGTCCGCCGACAGCCGCCGTCCCAGCGCCGAGACCAATGCTCGACCCCACGCTGCGCCCCTCTCCCGCAGCCTTGGGTTTCGGACGTCTTCTCGCAGGAGAAGAAGACCATCAGTGGCATCACGTTCGGCCGTATCCGGAGGCAGAAGGCGCAACAGAAGCTTGATGGCTCCCTCAGGCGATAGCTCCTCTTCGTCGTCTGCGGCCTTCGTCTCCGCATCCAAACGGTCCCAAGCCTGCAGAAGGATCGCCTCGACCATGCCCTCACGGTTTCCGTAGCGCTGCACCAGAGTTGCCGCAGCCAAGCCCGAGGCCTGGGCCGCACGGGCAAAGGTCAACCCATCGGGTCCTGTCTTCATCATCAGCTCGAACAAGGCGTCTAGAACCTGTTCATTGGAGATTTTCTTGCGTCTTGTCATGACAATATATAAACGTTCATTCGGTTATTAATCAAGAGAGCATTGATGGCAAGGGTTGTTGGGTACATAGCGACGAGTCTGGATGGCTTCATTGCAGACGAGAACGACGAGCTTTACTGGCTGTTCAAGTACGATGGAATGGATCTGGGTGAGCATGATTACCGCATCTTCGTAAAGAGCATTCGCACGATCGTCATGGGTCGCCGCACCTACGACTTCATTGCGAAGGATCCCACACCTTGGCCCTATGGCGAGCACCGGGTGATTGTCGTGACGTCAACACATATCGA
>DASYHX010000468.1:0-2365 GCA_035998065.1 Pseudorhizobium sp. | reverse complement strand
TTTCTGGCAGCAGCGGCCTGACGGATGGCGTTGCTGTCATATCCTTTGTCCCCCAGCAGGGTTGCGCCCTCGGGAATGGCCTCAATCAGCGCTTCGGCTTCACAGGCATCATGGACTTGCCCGCCGGAAGGTAAATCCTGCGGCGAGCAGCGCCATTGGAAGATGGCAGGCCAACAGCCAGATCGTGCCGAAGGTTCGGGGATCGACGGTGAGCTGGCGCCCGTCCAGCGTCGCTAGGGACCGACCGCCGACCGGCGCGATCTCGAGCTCCGCGTGGACCTCCAGGAGGCGCTCTGCGACCGCCAGAAGGGTAGGGGCTGGATATGGTTCGGCCAACCTCCGCTTGGCCGCTCGAAACGCCGATCCGAATAGAACGAGGTCGTGGCGGCCCCAGGTCTGCGCCTCCTCTCGATCGTCGAGCAGCAGGCGCAGCGCGTTGAGCGTCGCCTTGGCCACGGCATCACCTTCTGCTTCCTGTGCGAGCAGCACGAAGTGCGCGAGTGCTGCGACCGACATGGGGTCATTCAGGCCTTCACAGTGGCGAGGAGGAGGGCTCCGGCCTGTAATCCAGGCAAGCAGGTCGCTTGTGTCGACCGGTAGCCCCGCGAGCGCGGCAACTGTTGAGGTCGCTGACATTCGCGCTCTCCCAAGCCAAATGTCGCGTGCTGGACTACGAAAAAGACGACCGTCGAGCCGACCGATGAGCAGCAGTGGGGCAGGGGAGGGCGGCCTCGGCATCCGATATGGTTATCGGTGATCTCAACCAAAGTCACATGTTAGTTGAGGCAGCCGATACTGATGGGAAATCGACATGTGATAATTGCAGTTATCATATGTCCATGTTTGACGCCTCTCTATAAGGTCTGTCGGTTTCCCCAAACCGCAGGACTCTAGGTCATCCGGCGATTTCGACCGTCAGGCTGATACCAAAACACAGGACTCGGCCGGCATCGGCCCGAGAAAGCCCGTAGGAGCGCCGTTTCGCGTCGGCGGGCGGCGGGGCATTGACGCGCCCAACGCCGTTCTGAGGGGCTTTCCGGGCCGTCTCGCCGCATTCAGACCCGTAAGCTCGGGTTGGGGAAGGGGTGGCCTCGCGGGATTGAAAGAGTTGTCCAATGGGGGCAACCGGTCGGTTGACCCCGTTAGATGGATTGTGACAAATGCCCTTGATCGGTTACGCCCGCGTTTCTACCGACGAACAGGATACCTTCGCCCAGATTAGTGAGTTAAGACGCGCAGGCTGTGTAACCCTATTCGAGGACCGGGCCAGCGGCGCTAGCCGCAGCCGTCCGAAACTGGCCAGCGCGCTCGCAGCGGTGGGACAGGGGGACACCCTCGTGGTTGTGCGGATCGATCGCCTCGCACGATCGTTGTCACATTTGCTGGAAATCGTCGAAGCGCTCCGCGCCAAGGGAGCGTATTTTCGCTCGATCAATGATCCGATCGACACCAGCAGCCCGCAAGGGATGCTGATGACACAGATGCTTGGCGCCTTTGCGGAGTTCGAACGTGCGCTTATTCGCGAGCGGACGCGGGCAGGGCTGAAGGCCGCGGTTGCGCGCGGCGCCAGACCGGGAAATCCGAAGATGCGCGCGAGAGACCCGTCGGCGATAGGCGACTTGCGCCACAGTTTGAAAGAAAAGCATCTTCACGAATTGGTCGATGGCCGGCTTCGATGGCTGCCAATCGTCGAGCGGTTGCGACCGCACTTACCCTGGAGCTTGGTGCTCCGGCGTATTCAGGCGCTTAAGCCGCCGGTGCGGTCGTTTTCCGAGCGTACCCTGGTGAAGGCATGCCGAACGTTGGTCGAAGCGGGCTACGCTGATCGGGTGATACTCGAGGCGGCGCCGCGATTGGCTCCCGACAGTCGGATCGCATTGCTGGTGGCCGACAAGCTCAACAACGATCCAGATGCTACTCTTCGCAGCCTCGCGACGTGGTTGAGCAAGGATTTGCGAGAGCCAACGCCGCGCAAAGGTACGCAATGGTCGCCTGAGGGGGTGAGGCGCGTGATTTCTCAGGCGCGGAATTTGGGCTTGATCGTCGTGCCGAAGTTACCGGCGACCTTATCGCCGTGAATGCCGGAGAAGGTCGGCTGCGGGCCGGTAGGCGACTGTCCGGATTGGAGCCGGATCGCGAGGACAGCTGACACTCACGTGGAGTCGGCTGCCGACCAGCGCACGAACCCGCTCCGCGGGAGGGTCGCTTGGGGTGACGTAGCGTTGTATTTGTGAGGCTTTCGGCGGGGCGGCGTCGCCCGCCGACGGTGGAGTTCCTTCAACGGAGAGGAACTTACCATGGATACTATCACGACCGCTGCCCCGACCCATTCGCTGCGTGAGCGTATGTTGCAGGACATGACGAT
>DASYHX010000457.1:0-5433 GCA_035998065.1 Pseudorhizobium sp. | reverse complement strand
ATCCAGTTCCTGACGGACCGCGTCCGGCTCGGCGGGAAGTTTCTCCACGGCTGCAAGCGCGTCGGCGGCTTCTCTTGCTGTCTCGTCGACAATGGCCTGAGTCGGTGCGGTGGTCCCGGCTGGAAGTCGGTACTCCGCCATTGACTTCAAAGCAATGCCGGTTGCCGAACGCGCCGCCGCCAGTTCCTCTGCCGACGGCTCCTTGCCTCCCTCGTAGAGACCGCGAAGAAGAGCGAAAGCCCTGGCGGCTTCGTTGCGAAGCTTGTCAAAGGCGCCTCCATCGATGGGGGAGACGGAGCCAAAGTTCTGGGAGCTGGCGACGGCTGCAATCTGCTCGCCTGCCGGACGGTTGAATGGGACATCCACGCGCAATGACGTTTTGCCGTTGCTGTCGAGCATCTCAACCGCAATGACGTGCTGGCCGACGGCGAGGTCGGTCTTGCCTTCGATGACGAAATGGCCATCCGGCCCCGCTTTGGCGCGGCCGACCGGTTGTTCCCCGGCAAAGCCGAGTAACGAGGCGCCCTTGGGGGCGGTGCCGGCAATGAAGATGCGTTCACCTTCGATCTCGACGGCAGCCACCTGCAGCTCCGCGGCCGCGGTCTGCGGGGAACGCGCCCCAGAAGGCGCGGGGCTGGTCGTGGTCGATATGGGAGGCGCAGAGGCGACGAGATCTGATGCTGCATCGGGCATCGCCGGAAGCGCTGGGTTTCCGCCGCTCGCGGCAGGTTGATCCGTGTTCGCGCTTCCCGCGTCCGGTACGCTGATCAAGCGGCTGGCTTTCCGGGGTTTGGTCACCATGGCAAGCAGCTTGCCTTGCGAATCACTCGGTATCGACACGGTGGCGGTCTCTTCCGAGAGAATCGTTCGACCGTCTTCTGTCGTCGCCTTCAGCACGAGCTGGTGGTCGCCCACTGGCAGAGGATCGTCTAGAGCGATGGCGAAATCGCCAGAGGGACCGACCTCGATGCTGGCGATAGCTGCGTCCGCGGCGTTGACCTCCACGGTTGCGCCCGGCTCTGCGCGTCCGGCAATAACGGTCGAACCGTCCGGCTCCACCCTCAGGACGTCGAAGGCGGGCGTGATGGGAGCGGAGCCTTGAATTTGAGTGGCGTCTGTCGCTTCGGGCAACTCTGCTCCGTCCTCTGCCACGGGTCCTGGTGTCTCGGCCGGAGAGGTCGGCTCCGTTACCGCTTCCTTCACCGTCTCGCCAGCCTTGTTGACGGCGTCGCTGATCCCCTCTCCCTCGGGCGAGATCCGAGGCAGCACGAAGAAGACCATCAGCAAGGTCGCAGCAGCGAGGACAACAATTGCCAGCCAGCCGGCGCGGTTTCTCATCTCTAATTCTCTCCGGGCGGATAGTTCCGCCTGTTCCTTCGGATTACCTCTTTCCCTCTGGCTTCACAAGCATTTCGGTCTATCGGGTCTTGCTGTCCGCTATGTTTCCCGTCACTTTGACGTGGGGCAGCGATCATGTCCCGCCTTCAATTGAATTCTCCGGAGTTGATGAGTGCCAATTCAGTCCATCTGCGTTTATTGCGGATCCCAGCCGGGCCGCGATCCTGCCTATATTGCCGCGGGCCGTATGCTTGGGAAATCAATTGCCGCCCACGGGCTGCGCCTTGTCTATGGCGGTGGCACGAAGGGGATCATGGGCGCAGTTGCCGCAGGCGTGCTGGCCAATGGTGGCCAAGTCACGGGGATTATCCCCGACTTCCTCGTCGACATGGAGGCTACGCGCCACTCGCTCAGCCAACTTGATGAGCTCATCGTAACCGAAGACATGCATGCACGAAAGCATGCCATGTTCGAACGGTCCGACGCCTTCGTTACCCTGCCGGGCGGGATCGGCACGCTTGAAGAAATTGTCGAGATCATGACGTGGGGCCAGTTGGGACGCCACGAGAAACCAATGGTCTTCGCCAATGTTGCGGGTTTCTGGAACCCGATGCTCGATCTCATCGATCATATGCGCGCAGAGGGTTTCATTCACCGAGCGCATCTTGTTCGACCGATGGTGATCGATGATATCGAACAGATCGTCCCGGCAATTCTCGATCGCAGTGAGAATAAGCCTGCTGCGCAAGGGGAAGAAGAAGTGATCTCCCGCCTTTGAGATCGGCTACTCAGCAGCTGACCGGCCGCGACTCGCGCGAAGCAATGCCCAGGAGTAAATAGCGAGCGCCGTCCAGATCAGCACAAAAGCGACGAGCTTCACCGTGCTGAGCGGCTCATTGAAGACGAAGACGGCGATGAGGAAGATCATCGTCGGCGCGATGTACTGCATGATCCCGATCGTCGAGAGCCTCAGTAGTTTTGCGCCGTTGGCATAGATCATCAGCGGGCCGGCCGTGATCAGGCCGCTGCCGATCAGAAGCAGCGTATCGGACATGCTGCCGTTGGAGAGATGGCCGCTCCCTGACGCTTCCGAGTAAAGAATGAAGATCAACGCGGGCGGGCTGAGAAGCAGCACTTCAAGAAAGAACCCCTGGTTAGGCCCTACAGGCAGGGTCTTTCGAAAAAAGGCATAAAATCCCCAACTCACCGTCAGCCCCAGGGAGACCCAAGGAAGCCCACCGGCATCGACGGTAAGAATCGAGACTGCCGCCACGACGAGGGCAATCGCTGCCAATTGCACCGGCTGCAGGCGCTCCTTCAGGAGCACCGCAGCCAGGAAAATGCTGAACAGCGGATTGATGAAATAACCGAGTGCGGTGTCGAGGGCGCGATCGACGGAGATGGCCCAAACATAGATCCCCCAGTTCACGGTAATGAGAGCCGCAGTCAGCGCGGCCATCAACAGCGTGCGCGGCGAACGAAACGCAACCGTCAGGTCGCCTGTCCGTCGCAGGATCATCAGGACGATTCCAGCGACCGGGACGGACCATATAACGCGATGCGCCAGGACCTCTATCGGCGACATGTGCGCCACCGCCTTCATATAGATCGGCAGGAAGCCCCACATGAAGTAGGCGGTGAGTGCAAAGGCAAAACCGCGTGCGGAATCCTCGTTTTTCGCCGGAAGAGGCGCATCGCTATTCGCCATTTGAGGTGATTCCAACTGTTCTGGGAAGGTCCGCTCTACTCCAACCCTCAGAGGCGCACCAATTCATTTGCGTGAAGCGTTAATCGCAGTCATGAATTTGAGCGCTGAGAATGGAAGCCGGAGCAACGCAATTGCCATGACCTTCGAAGAGCAGCCGATCCATCGTCAACTGTTTGCGAGCCAGGTTCTGGCGAAGGCGGGGGTGAGAGGCGATGGCGCCCTGCTTTCTGCCTTTGCCAAGGTCGAGCGGGAGCGCTTCTTCGGGCCTCCGCCGTGGTTCTACAGCGACTTTGCCAACTATCGCGAGCTGGCGTCCGGGGATCCCGTGGTGCTGTACCAGGACATGCTGGTCGCGCTCGACCGGACCCGGCATGTCAACAACGGTGTGCCATCGCTTCATGCCTCTGCACTGAACGAGATCGGCGTCGGTGCCGGGGAGCAGGTGGTTCACGTCGGCGCGGGCACGGGCTACTTTACCGCAATTCTCGCCGAGCTTGTCGGCCCGGCCGGTCGTGTCACTGCGATAGAATTCGATTCAACATTGGCAGAGCAGGCCCGGGTGAACCTCGCCAGCTACCCCCAGGTCGAGGTGATTCAGGGAGATGGTACACAGTTTCCGAAGACGGAAGTAAACGTCATCTATGTCAACTTCGCGCTTGATCACCCCGCGCCGGCATGGGTCGAGAACTTGGCTCCGCGAGGCAGGCTTCTATTCCCGCTGGGGATCCCCGCTCTCGACGATAGCGGGACGCAGCTTCCATTCACGCGGATCGGTGGCTTCCTGCTCATTGTCCGGGAGGATCCAGGCTTCAGCGCCCGCTTCCTGCAGCCGGTCTCATTCGTCTGGGCCGAAGGTCAGGAACCGTCTCCGGTGGGTCGCCGCGAGAGATTGGAAGCCGCCTTCCGGAGGCGGAATGGCAGGCAGGTGCGGCAGCTCCGCTGGCGTCGGCCGCCGGACGCCGATGAATGGTACTCAGAAGAGGACTGGGGGCTATCGCTGCAGGAGCTTTGATCAAACGGCCGCGATCCGCCCTGCAAGATCCCGGTTCTTCATAAGTTTGTAGATGATGGAGTCGGTGAGCGCCTGGAAGGAGGCGTCGATGATGTTCTCCGACACCCCGACCGTCCACCACCGCGTGCCGTCGCCATCGGTGGATTCGATCAGGACGCGGGTGATGGCAGCCGTGCCGCCGTTTAGGATGCGTACCTTGAAGTCTGCAAGGACCAGATCGGCGATCTCCGACTGATACTTGCCGAGATCCTTCCGCAGCGCCAGATCCAGCGCGTTCACCGGGCCGTCGCCTTCTGCGACCGACATCACGCGCTCGCCATCCACATCCAGCTTTACCACCGCTTCCGACACCGTCTTGATGCGCCCGTTGGAATCGAAGCGGCGCTCCACCATCACGCGGAAACTGTCGACGTTGAAGAAATCCGGAATGGTGCCAAGCGTGCGATGCGCCAGTAGCTCGAAGCTTGCATCCGCACCCTCGTAAGCGTAGCCCGTTGCCTCGCGCTCCTTGACGATGGAGATCAGCCGGTCGAGCTTAGGATCGTCCTTGGCAACATTGATGCCGCGTCGTTTCAGGGCATTGATGAAGTTGGACTTTCCTCCCTGGTCGGAAACCATGACCTTGCGAAAGTTGCCCACGCTTTCCGGCGGTACGTGCTCATAGGTCCTGGGGTCCTTGAGCAGCGCGGATGCGTGTATGCCGGCCTTCGTGGCGAACGCGGATGCCCCGACATAGGGCGCCTGATGATTCGGCGATCGGTTCAGGAGTTCGTCAAAGGCATGCGAAAGCGAGGTGAGGCCGCTCAGGGCATCGCTGTCGATCCCGGTCTCGAAGCGCGCCGCATAGACGTCCTTGAGCGATAGCGTCGCGATCAGCGTCACCAAGTTCGCATTTCCGCAGCGCTCGCCGATCCCGTTCAGCGTGCCCTGGATTTGGCGGCAGCCAGCTTCGACGGCGGTGAGCGAGTTGGCCACCGCCTGTCCCGTATCGTCGTGCGCGTGAATGCCAAGAGCGGTTCCAGGAATGCCAGCTGCGATCGCTGCGCCTACGATCTGCCGAATCTCCGCCGGCTGGGTGCCACCATTGGTGTCGCAAAGGACAATCCAACGCGCTCCGGCATCGTAAGCGGTGCGGGCACAGGCGAGGGCATATTGAGGGTTGGCCTTGTAGCCATCGAAGAAGTGCTCGCAGTCGACCAGCGCTTCCTTGCCAGCGGCTCGTGCCGCCTCGACACTCTCGCGGATGCTCTGCAGGTTCTCGTCATTCGTGCAGCCAAGTGCGACTTCGACATGATAATCCCAGCTTTTTGCGACAAAGCAAACGGAGTCGCTTTTCGCCTGCAACAGCGTCGCGAGTCCCGGATCGTTGGAGGCG